>NZ_QDDL01000021.1 GCF_003097315.1 Pelagibaculum spongiae | reverse complement strand
GTTTATATAGCGCTGGGGCAAAACACATCACTGCTTGGAGCCTCGATCCCTCCGCTACAAATCCAAGAATAAGCAGGTGTTATCTTAATCAGCAAGGTGTAGATACGCTATGGTTTGATGAAACCACACGTATCGGCGCTTTACATGATGCAAAATCTAAATCTGCGATATTGTGGGCCCATCACTTAGAGCTATCGTCAGTTAATCGAATTCCAGGCCACGTCACTCATCTTTTGAAGGCTCATGCGCCCGGCATGATGTACTACGTCCAAAAAAACACGGATAGCGCCCAGTTAAGCTATCGAAATATTGCCCGCAGAGTTGCAAAAAATACAATGTCAGGGAAGGCTTTAAATTATATAGAATGTGCAATAGTACACCCTAACGAGGAGTCGATTTTTATATTGTGCAGAAGTCTCCATCGCTGGTTTCCACTTACTTCACAAAGAATTTCTTATAAATGCGGGATTCAGTCTATAACCAATCCTCTATACTTAAGCCAGCGAGGACAAATAGCATCTAGAAGCCCCCTGTTTTTTTTAAACAATAAGCAAGAAATTTATTTATATTTAGCTCGAGATGATGGAATACTTCTAGTATTCGATCTGACTAAAACAACTGAGGAAACACAGGCATGGCGCCAATCATCAGATTTTAGACTTGCAGGCAAGCCACCTTACCTCGCGATTGCTGCACCATCAGCCAAGCATTTAACATACACATCATCAGCTGGATTAATGAGACAGGAAATTGCTCCTGGAGAACAAGCACACCCCTTCTTCGATAAAAATAAAGCGACCCTTGATTTTAATGCACCCGATATATCCCGTTATATTATCAGCCCCTGCGGCACATTACTGACGCTAATTTCACCAACGGGTATTTCTACTTGCAACGCAGTACCTATACCAGCACTCATCAAAATATTAAGCGACATGGAATCTTCTATGAAATCTTCTATGAAATCTTCTATAAAATCTTCTAGAGAAGCTGAGCCATCGTCCGGTTGCACCCTACTTTAAGTGATCACCTGCTGTATTTCATCGAGCATTTTATATGCTAATAATAAATGAAATCACCGCTAGTTATATATGTGAACTGATTCACCTACCATTATTTTTGCTTCATTTATATCATTTAATTTTCGGATTAAATACTCAT
>NZ_QDDL01000020.1 GCF_003097315.1 Pelagibaculum spongiae | reverse complement strand
GGTTTTCGTCGTGATATCAATTAGCACCATTGCATTCGAGGCGAAGAAAACGGTTGCCGCAATCGCGTCGAACGCTAGGTTTTTTTAGTTATCCCGGTTATTAAATTTTTTGATTGGAATATAATTGAGATCATGGGTGGCGTGTTATTTTGGTTTTCGTCGTGATATCAATTAGTACCATTGCATTCGAGACGAAGAAAACAGTTGCTGAAAACGCGTCGAACGCTAGGTTTTTTAGTTATCCCGGTTATTAAATTTTTTGATTGGAATATAATTAGGATCATGGGTGGCGTGTTATTTTTCAGATGCAACATACGTTTGTTATACCTCATGACACTTTCTAATATTATCGAGTGCTTTTTTGTACAAGGTTTTATGCTGTATATTCACATAATTTTCAGCTTTCTGGATAGTAGACATTGAACAAAGCATATCCAGAACTTCTTTTTTATATTCAGTCTTTTTCTTAGGGGCTGAATATAGTTTTGATTTCATTACTATGAATTTCTCAGCCTTCCCTTCAACTTCATTAAGAAATTGTCGAGTTGACGGATACTCAACCTCATCAAATATCTGTTTAAAGCAATTTCGTATTTCTTTGTAATGAACGTGGTGTTCACTTTTGCATGGGAAGCATTTTCGGTCATCAACCAAATCAGCATCAGAAACACTAATTAATGCACCTAAAGTTTTCAATAATCTATCTGTGTTGAATTCTTCCATATTCTTCACCACGTATAACGCCGTCGTCAACTGCCGGAGGCTACTGGCGCCTTTTGTGCGGTTTTTTGCACAAAAGGTGACAGTGGCCGGAGGTCAGATTGCACGATCTTGTTATATGCTTGCTCCGTTTACTTCCTGATACAAGACAGAAGGAATATCTGCCTTTTTGTATTTATACAGAGTGAGCTTATTTATATTTGGTTTAAAACTCACCGGACCACAAGCATAATCGTTATTGTTTAGTTTGCGGACAAGCAATTCACAGAAATCAGCCCACTCATTGTTGTATTCATTTCGCTCTACTTCTTTTAAGAAATAGCTCATTCCTTCAGCAAGCCAAAACAGAGAGACCGCAGTACCTAAATCACAATGCTTATTGTTTGCTATAACTGTGGGCAAAGCATAGCCATCATTCCAGTTGTAATTCATCGCATATTGCTGAAGAAAGTACGGATTATCCGATGCTTTTGCAATCTCGCAGATCTTCTCAATATCTTCTTCATATTGAATTTGATCTATGTATTTTTGCTCGATTTCTCTATTCATGACTGCATATAACGTGGTAGCAACACCGGTGAGCCAATGAGCCTGCGGCGAAATTTGCGATCCGGTGCCTGCGATTGTTAGAACTTATTCGAGTATGAATAAACCGTGCTTGTTCGCAAGCTTTTTAGAGAAAGCATGCGCCACCCAATATTTTCTTTATGACAAACAAAAAAACTTCAATTTCACAGCTACGTATCTTTGCTTTAATCTCTGACAACTGTTGAAGTTGCAGGAGCGGCGCTTGAAAAAGCAGTCCATTTAACAACATGCCAGCACCCAGAGCGATTCTCTATGATCCAAAAGCCAATCCATTTCTCCACGTAGTGAATCGATGCGTACGCCGTGGGTGGTTGTGCGGAGAAGATCCTACCCTGCTTAAAAAATTTCGCAAAAATTATGATCACCGCCGCCAATGGATTGTCGATCGAATTGACCGCCTCAACCAAGCTTTTGCAGTCGATATTGCAGCTTACGCAGTCATGTCTAACCACTATCATCTGGTATTGTATGTAGATGTTGAGCGTGCAAAAAACTGGAATATCAAGCAAGTCCTGCTGCAATACTGCAAG
>NZ_QDDL01000019.1 GCF_003097315.1 Pelagibaculum spongiae | reverse complement strand
CTTTTTAGAAGCGGAATGCTGATGCGCTATTCTGAGCAAAAAACATTGATAATCAGGTGTGTTAATAGCAGTTTAATGCGGCGTTTAAGTGGTATTCTGAAAGAGGTGCTTAAATTCGGGAAAATATAAAAAAACCTGTCAAGCGATTTTTATATTAAATTGTGCTGAATGGTTACAATATAACTAACAATTAAAAATATCAAATTAATATCGTAATGTATCGCAAAATTAATTAGGCTGGCGTGCAATATTACCTGTTATTATGTTCCTTTTTTTTTTATTGAAAGTCCAGCTCAATCTGCTAGGTTTATATAAGCTGAAAACTTTTGCGCTCAGGCAAGGTTCACTAACAACGATGTCAGCAATTAATTCAGATAAGTTAATTTTTTGACAGTGAGTCAGTTCTAATAAGGAATTGGTTTTTAGTGGGCTTTTTAATCAATCGATAAGTGTAGTTGCAGCATGAAAGCGATGGGTTGGCACGTAAATAGTTTTACTGTTGTTGGGAGTTTTTTTATTTATTCTCAATATATTAAGGAAAAAAGGCTGCAGTGTTGAATTTGAATTAAAGCACCACGATAGCAAAAGAAATGAATGCTTAAAAATTAAAGGATTAGCCGGTAAGAGACAATGTCTCACAAAATTGCTGCCCTCGTGTTTATCGTAGGAGCTACGGCTGAATATCGAATTCAATCCTGACGAGGAATAACAGGGGACGCCTTAATTTAACTCTTGCAGAGGAATAAGCACGATGAAAAACCTACTATTGTTTTTAACAATTGGATTCCTAACTATAGGATGCGCTAATTACGCGTACGCGGATGTTGATCGGGTTGATCAAGTTGATTCAGCAAGGGACGGATCTATTGTTGCGCTAGCGATTAGAACTCAAGAAGAATTCAGTAATGCTATTAATGGAAGTTTGAGCTCTTGGTATGTTGAAAACACGCTAACAGGCAATATTCTACAGTTTAATCGCGTATGTGAAAGTGCAGAAGGCCTTGTTTTATCTATCACTGGAGCACTGGATGAAGCTGATACTTATTTTAGTGACAATACTTGGAAAGCTGTATTCTGGCATGGTGATCGCTGTATTAACACCCGAACTGATTTCGTAACTGGTGCTGGTATTGCGGGCTTACAAACCAGAATATCGGAATATTTCTTATACACAGATGCAACTAACTTTAGAGCATCGCCTGGAGCTACTAAGCAGAATGCCATCACTACTGGTGCTGGTCTTTTAGCTGCTATGAACCTAGGCCTTAGCAACACTTACTTTGTTGAGCAACCTTCAACTGGCGCTATTCTTAGATTAGAAAGAGTTTGTGGAGCTATTGTACACGTTACTGGTTCAGCTAACGACGGAACTCAGGATCTTATTGTAGGTCAAGATGGTTCTGTATCAGGTATCACATGGTATAACGGTCGTTGTGGAAACTCCCACAGTCTATGGATTTCAAGTGACTTACAATCTCAGATCGCTGGTTACCTAAACTGGACACAAGCTGTTAACTTTGGAAACGCAGTTCGTAGAGCTATCTATCCACATGATGGATCTACTCCTGCTAAAGCTGTAGAAACGTACGCAGAGTTTGAAGCTGTCAAAGGAAATGACACAATCTACATTAAAGACACTACAACTGGGGATATTATCGCATTCCGATCAGTATGTAATGCGAATGGAGGTTATGTCTATGATGTGCAAGGAGCTAATAGAGTTGACACTGTTTTCGACTTTAGAGCAGACTGGGTAGCAGGTATTAGTAACTGGCACAGGGGTGAAGGAACTAAATGCTGGGGTGGTTATGACTATAGCAGCTCTGCAAACGGAACTTCAGGTTTACAAGCCAGAATCCAAGCATATCTTAATCACACAGAAGCTACAAACTACAGTCATCTTGATAGAGACGGATCTAGACCTTCAAAGGCTGTCAGAACATACGCTCAGTTTGAAGCTGCTCAAGCAAATAACATAATCTATGCTGAAAACGTGGATACGGGTGACATCATTGCGTTCCAGAAAGTATGTCAAGGTATAAATAGCCACGTTAACACTTACGACGTTGTTGGTGCTGGTCAAGGTGAGGATTTAAGATCCCTATTTAACTTTGATGCAGACTCTGTGGCGGCTGTTTACTCTCAGGCGCAGTATGGTATTACACATTGCGACACACACTATCAATACCACCAGCAAGTTTTCAGAGATGCAGGTTTACAAGCCAGAATCCAAGTATACATTCAGCATACAAATGCTGATAACTTCGGACGCTAGATGTTAACATATCATTAACAACAAGAATCGGGATGGGGCTAGCAATAGCCCTTATCCTTGATTTCATTCAATAAAAAAAGGAGTGAGTGATAAAGAGAATCCTAATTATTACGTAGACGGAGCGGCATACTCCAGAGGTGTTGCATGGAATTACCCAAGCGATGGAAGTTTTGGACCTGCCTATAGCTCCACCTGTGCCAACTTCAATAAACTTTTAGAAGCTGGAGTTATCGGTATTTTTCAAGGTAGTTGTCTCTTTTTAAATTAATTTATACCCACCCTTTCTCTTTCTGGGTTTAAAGCGACTTCACTTATATGGCTCCAATCCCTGGTCGTAATAATAACTAATAATAACGCCACCCAAAATATTATTTATACCTGTCAAAAAACATTTAATTTCTCATCTAAAAATAAAATAATAACGCCACCCAAAATATTATTTATACCTTATTTATACCTGTCAAAAAAAAACAATAACGCCACCCAAGATATTATTTATACCTGTCAAAAAACATTTGATTTCTCATTCAGTTGCCATTGATTTAATCTTTGTTAACCGTTGATTTTTGCAGGAGCGGCACTTGAAAAAGTTGTC
>NZ_QDDL01000018.1 GCF_003097315.1 Pelagibaculum spongiae | reverse complement strand
CTTAAGAATTTATTCTTACGGGATTTATCTAGCGCACCGATCAAGTGACCATGAAAGAATATCAAGCTTATGCTTGTGTTCAAGATTGGCCAGATTGATCACCTCAATTTTTAAATTGAAGAGTTTGATCATGGCTCAGATTGAACGCTGGCGGCATGCCTAACACATGCAAGTCGAGCGGAAACGAAGATAGCTTGCTATCAGGCGTCGAGCGGCGGACGGGTGAGTAACGCGTGGGAATCTACCTAGTAGTGGGGGACAACATTCGGAAACGGATGCTAATACCGCATACGCCTTTAGGGGGAAAGCAGGGGATCTTCGGACCTTGTGCTATTAGATGAGCCCGCGTCGGATTAGCTAGTTGGTGAGGTAATGGCTCACCAAGGCAACGATCCGTAGCTGGTCTGAGAGGATGATCAGCCACATCGGGACTGAGACACGGCCCGAACTCCTACGGGAGGCAGCAGTGGGGAATATTGGACAATGGGGGCAACCCTGATCCAGCAATGCCGCGTGTGTGAAGAAGGCCTATGGGTTGTAAAGCACTTTCAGCGAGGAGGAACGATTATTGTTTAATATGCAATAGTCTTGACGTTACTCGCAGAAGAAGCACCGGCTAACTCTGTGCCAGCAGCCGCGGTAATACAGAGGGTGCAAGCGTTAATCGGAATTACTGGGCGTAAAGCGCGCGTAGGCGGCTTGCCAAGTCAGATGTGAAAGCCCCGGGCTCAACCTGGGAACTGCATCTGATACTGGTTCGCTAGAGTGCAGCAGAGGAGTGTGGAATTTCAGGTGTAGCGGTGAAATGCGTAGATATCTGAAGGAACACCAGTGGCGAAGGCGACACTCTGGGCTGACACTGACGCTGAGGTGCGAAAGCGTGGGGAGCAAACAGGATTAGATACCCTGGTAGTCCACGCCGTAAACGATGTCAACTAGCCGTCGGATCCGTCTGGGATTTGGTGGCGCAGCTAACGCGATAAGTTGACCGCCTGGGGAGTACGGCCGCAAGGTTAAAACTCAAATGAATTGACGGGGGCCCGCACAAGCGGTGGAGCATGTGGTTTAATTCGATGCAACGCGAAGAACCTTACCAGGCCTTGACATCCTGTGAACTTACTAGAGATAGTTTGGTGCCTTCGGGAACACAGTGACAGGTGCTGCATGGCTGTCGTCAGCTCGTGTCGTGAGATGTTGGGTTAAGTCCCGTAACGAGCGCAACCCTTGTCCTTAGTTGCTAACAGTTCGGCTGAGAACTCTAGGGAGACTGCCGGTGACAAACCGGAGGAAGGTGGG
This sequence comes from Pelagibaculum spongiae, assembly GCF_003097315.1. Classification (NCBI taxonomy): domain Bacteria; kingdom Pseudomonadati; phylum Pseudomonadota; class Gammaproteobacteria; order Oceanospirillales; genus Pelagibaculum; species Pelagibaculum spongiae. Next base: position 3,995 of record NZ_QDDL01000018.1, on the reverse strand, counting down.
GACGACGTCAAGTCATCATGGCCCTTATGGCCTGGGCTACACACGTGCTACAATGGCGCATACAGAGGGCTGCCAACTAGCAATAGTGCGCGAATCCCTTAAAGTGCGTCGTAGTCCGGATTGGAGTCTGCAACTCGACTCCATGAAGTCGGAATCGCTAGTAATCGCGAATCAGAATGTCGCGGTGAATACGTTCCCGGGCCTTGTACACACCGCCCGTCACACCATGGGAGTGGGTTGCTCCAGAAGTGGCTAGTCTAACTGCTTGCAGAGGACGGTCACCACGGAGTGGTTCATGACTGGGGTGAAGTCGTAACAAGGTAGCCCTAGGGGAACCTGGGGCTGGATCACCTCCTTATTACTTATCGATCCCACCTGTGAGTGTTCACACAAATTGCCTGAATGATGTAGTTAGAGATGTCAGCAACTCGATGCGTCTTTGATGTGCTGTTTAATTAAATAGTGTGTTAATGATGATCGATATAGCATCGGGTCTGTAGCTCAGTTGGTTAGAGCGCACCCCTGATAAGGGTGAGGTCGGCAGTTCGAATCTGCCCAGACCCACCAAATACCGGGGCTATAGCTCAGCTGGGAGAGCGCCTGCCTTGCACGCAGGAGGTCTGCGGTTCGATCCCGCATAGCTCCACCAATTCTTTTGAAGTACCTATCTGGTTTGATTCAAGTCAGCCACCTAGCAGTAACTCAGTAGAATTACCCTGGAATGACATCCAGAAGTCATAGTTAAGTGATTGCTGTTCATACAGCAGATTATTTACCTCTGACTTTTGTCAGTATGATGCAGCCCATCATATTAGATCTTTAACAATTTGGTTTTGTAAAGCTGAAATCATTTTAATGCGCCAGCGTTGAAATTGAATTCACAGTGACTTACTTCTTCGAAGTATTTAACTCCCTGAATTTGACTCAACATCGCATTAAAACAAAGCAAACAACTCAAACTTATTCTGCTGGTCGTCGATTGACGCATCGGGATTATTTATTTAATTCGGATCGACTCAATCAATGCTTGTACGGCCAGAGTAACAGACTGTTTGGGGTTATATGGTCAAGTGACCAAGTGCACACGGTGGATGCCTAGGCAATCAGAGGCGATGAAGGACGTGGAAGTCTGCGATAAGCGTCGGTGAGGTGACAAACAACCGTTATAACCGACGATTTCCGAATGGGGAAACCCACCTGTCATAAGACAGGTATCTCTGGCGTGAATACATAGCACCAGAGAGGCGAACCCGGGGAACTGAAACATCTAAGTACCCGGAGGAAAAGAAATCAACCGAGATTCCGTTAGTAGCGGCGAGCGAACGCGGATTAGCCCTTAAGCTTTTACATGGATAAGAGAACGGTCTGGAAAGTCCGGCGACAGAGGGTGATAGCCCCGTATCTGAAATCCTGTTTTAAGTGAAATCGAGTAGGTCGGGACACGTGATATCCTGATTGAACATGGGGGGACCATCCTCCAAGGCTAAATACTCCTGATTGACCGATAGTGAACCAGTACCGTGAGGGAAAGGCGAAAAGAACCCCGTTTAGGGGAGTGAAATAGATCCTGAAACCGTGTGCATACAAGCAGTAGGAGCAGACTTGTTCTGTGACTGCGTACCTTTTGTATAATGGGTCAGCGACTTACATTTTGTAGCAAGGTTAACCGATTAGGGGAGCCGTAGAGAAATCGAGTCTTAAATGGGCGTCATAGTTGCAAGGTGTAGACCCGAAACCCGGCGATCTATCCATGGGCAGGTTGAAGGTTGAGTAACATCAACTGGAGGACCGAACCGACTGTCGTTGAAAAGCCAGCGGATGACTTGTGGATCGGAGTGAAAGGCTAATCAAGCCGGGAGATAGCTGGTTCTCCTCGAAAGCTATTTAGGTAGCGCCTCGCATCTTACTATTGGGGGTAGAGCACTGTTAAGGCTAGGGGGTCATCCCGACTTACCAACCCTTTGCAAACTACGAATACCAATAAGTACAATTGCGGGAGACACACGGCGGGTGCTAACGTCCGTCGTGGAAAGGGAAACAACCCAGACCGTCAGCTAAGGTCCCCAAGTAATGGTTAAGTGGGAAACGTTGTGGGAAGGCATAGACAGCTAGGATGTTGGCTTAGAAGCAGCCATCATTTAAAGAAAGCGTAATAGCTCACTAGTCGAGTCGGCCTGCGCGGAAGATTTAACGGGGCTTAAACCATTCACCGAAGCTACGGATGCATAGCTTGCTATGCATGGTAGAGGAGCGTTCTGTAAGCCTGCGAAGGTCAATTGAGAAGTTGGCTGGAGGTATCAGAAGTGCGAATGCTGACATGAGTAACGATAAGGGGAGTGAGATGCTCCCCCGCCGAAAGACCAAGGGTTCCTGTTCTATGCTAATCAGAGCAGGGTGAGTCGGCCCCTAAGGCAAGGCTGAAAAGCGTAGTCGATGGGAAGCGGGTTAATATTCCCGCACTAGTGTTCACTGCGATGGGGTGACGGAGTAGGTTAGGCTAGCACGGCGTTGGTTGTCCGTGTTTAAGGTTGTAGGCTGGGAATTTAGGCAAATCCGGATTCCTAAGGCTGAGAACTGATGACGAGTCTCCACGGAGATGAAGTAGTTGATACCATGCTTCCAGGAAAAACCTCTAAGCTTCAGGTGAACAGTAACCGTACCCCAAACCGACACAGGTGGTCAGGTAGAGAATACCAAGGCGCTTGAGAGAACTCGGGTGAAGGAACTAGGCAAAATGGTACCGTAACTTCGGGAGAAGGTACGCCGGTATTGGTGATGGAACTTGCTTCCTGAGCTGACGCTGGCCGAAGTAACCAGGTGGCTGCGACTGTTTATTAAAAACACAGCACTCTGCAAACACGTAAGTGGAAGTATAGGGTGTGACGCCTGCCCGGTGCCGGAAGGTTAATTGATGGGGTTAGCGCAAGCGAAGCTCTTGATCGAAGCCCCGGTAAACGGCGGCCGTAACTATAACGGTCCTAAGGTAGCGAAATTCCTTGTCGGGTAAGTTCCGACCTGCACGAATGGCGTAACGATGGCCACACTGTCTCCACCCGAGACTCAGTGAAATTGAAATCGCTGTGAAGATGCAGTGTACCCGCGGCTAGACGGAAAGACCCCGTGCACCTTTACTACAGCTTTGCACTGGACCTTGAGCCTACTTGTGTAGGATAGGTGGGAGACTTTGAAGCGTTGTCGCTAGATGACGTGGAGTCAATCTTGAAATACCACCCTGGTATGCTTGAGGTTCTAACCCAGGCCCGTAATCCGGGTCGGGGACAGTGTATGGTGGGTAGTTTGACTGGGGCGGTCTCCTCCCAAAGAGTAACGGAGGAGCACGAAGGTCGGCTAATCCTGGTCGGACATCAGGAGGTTAGTGCAATGGCATAAGCCGGCTTAACTGCGAGATAGACACATCGAGCAGGTACGAAAGTAGGTCATAGTGATCCGGTGGTTCTGTATGGAAGGGCCATCGCTCAACGGATAAAAGGTACGCCGGGGATAACAGGCTGATACCGCCCAAGAGTTCATATCGACGGCGGTGTTTGGCACCTCGATGTCGGCTCATCACATCCTGGGGCTGTAGCCGGTCCCAAGGGTATGGCTGTTCGCCATTTAAAGTGGTACGCGAGCTGGGTTTAGAACGTCGTGAGACAGTTCGGTCCCTATCTACCGTGGGCGTTAGAGATTTGAGGGAAGCTGCTCCTAGTACGAGAGGACCGGAGTGGACGAACCCCTGGTGTTCGGGTTGTCATGCCAATGGCATTGCCCGGTAGCTACGTTCGGACGGGATAAGCGCTGAAAGCATCTAAGCGCGAAGCCTCTCCCAAGATGAGATCTCTCTGGACCTTGAGTCCCTGAAGGGTCGTTGAAGACTACAACGTTGATAGGCAGGGTGTGTAAGCACTGTAAGGTGTTGAGCTAACCTGTACTAATTGCCCGTGAGGCTTGACCATATAACACCCAAGCAGTTTGCTGGTTGTTTGCGAGTAATC
>NZ_QDDL01000017.1 GCF_003097315.1 Pelagibaculum spongiae | reverse complement strand
CAATAATCAGGGTGAACGGGACTTCCGTATGAGCAAGGTTCAGCAGAAGATATCAGGCTGCTTCCGCTCATGGGATGGCGTGAAAGCGTATTGCAGAATCCGGAGCTATATATCGACCTGCCAAAAACATGGGGTCGGTGTTGGGGAAGCTTTGTCGTTATTATTTGCGGGTAAATGGCCGGACTTTATTCAGGAGAAATTGGATCGGTTGGTGTGACATGCTGAATGGTTACAAAATAAAATACAAAAAAAACGGACCCAATAATTGAGTCCGTTTTTTATTTATCGCGCCTATTTATTCGGCACGTTTTCTAGCAATTATTCATCACACAAATTAATGCTACCACCATTTGGATCGGCGGCTAATTGTGCTTTAGCTGCTGCAGAAATTGGCTCTAAATCAATACCGATTGCCAAGAAAGCTTGGTTGTCGGCGCTTGGGTTCCAAACATCTTTCACTACAATTTTGGTGTTACCCAGAGCAGGCAGAGGAATTGCCGAGCTGGCCAGCGCAAAAATGTCCGGCATAATCATTGGTATCAATTGCTTCAGCAGACTATCTGCTAATTTAGTAGAACCTTTGATTAATCCTTTATTAGATAAATCGACCACTCGGATTTGTGGATCACCTTCGATGCTAATTTGCAGCTGGTTTTTGTCATTAACGCTAACGGATACTGGCAACTGCAGATCAGCAGTGACTGCCATCAGCGTGCTGTATTTCTCTTTAGACTTGTTATAAACCTGCAAATCAAAAGTGAAATCTTGCAAACGAACACTTGCACCGCCTTCAGATTGATCGTGAACAATCAACGCTGGAGCAGCAGAACCGTTGGTTTGCACTCGAACATCTAGCTCACCGTCTTCTGGCAATGAACCACCCAAACTGATCAGATCACCAATTTGCAGGCCAGATGCCTTGTCATAATTAATATTCAACAAACCAGCGCGATAGGCTTCCATTAACACTTGGTTAATCGTGTTAGAAGATACCACTGCCGCCAATTGAACTTGCTTACCATCGGAAGTCATACGCGGTAATTGCGAAGGCAACTGGCCAGGTGCGAAATAAGAACCAAGTGGTGGAACCACATCAGCCGACTGCGGCAAGTTAAATGCAGCAGAAATGCCCAATTCCAAACCACCTTGTGAGGTATTAAATGATTGCGCAGTAAATGCAACATTTAAACAGCTTTCAGCAACCGGAATAGAAACATCACTTGGCACTAAGTCACTTAGAATGCCGTTAAATGCTTCACTTAAGCGAGCATCAATTAAGCCATCGGCAATATCGATAATAACGCTAGCGAATCCTTGATAGAAAAATGATAAGAAATCAGTGAACCAGCCAGGTAGGCTTGGATGAGTATATTTCAGACCATTAACGTCAATATCCAACCCTTCTAACGAGGTCGTGATTTTGCCGTTTTGGATATTCAGCACAATATCGGTAGCAACTTCAATATCACCCGAAGTAGTGCCATTGAACCAGATTGGAGGAACAACATCTAGCGGATCCCAAGTATCGACTCGGGCGGTTGTGGTTGCACTAAATGAAGGAATACGTGCATGTAGCCGCAAACGATTGCCACTTAACACCTGCAAATTAGCAGTAATGCCATTACCCAATGTCATTTCGTCAATATAAAAACGATATCGACTGGCTAATGTTGTATCTAGTACCGGTTCATTGCCAATTAAAGCTTTAAAGTCCAAGCCCTGTAGAACACGGATAACCGTATTTTTTAATGGTTCAATGCCAATAGCGTTAACTCGCGCCGCTAGCGCTGGGTCAAACTGTTCACCAGGCTCAGCAAATTGAACATTGCTGTTATTACCAAATGCGTCTTGAGCATCAAAAATATAACGGCTACTTGGTTGATGCTCGATGCTAAATTTCTGATCATCATCCAGAGTAACTTCTTGGCCATTTAATGATACCGACACCGCATTGCCCGGATCATAAACATAACCATTTATGGTGCCATCTTGCACACCCAGCAAATGAACTTCTGGACCGATCAGATCGTAATAGAAAGTGCGCTGAGCAGATGATTTACCTGCTTCCACTGCGAAAGTATTCTCGCCTGCATTCATCAAACTTGACAAGTCACCGACCGAAGTCGCTGTTAGGTTTTCGGTATCTAGAACAAAGCTGTCGAATACCTGACCATTAATTGTTGCAGTAAAGCTTTCTGGGATTTGCTTAGTAAAAGCAATGCGAAATTCTGGCTGCTGATTATCAACACTGTCTTTCTCTGGAGAAACAATCTCGATAGCAGGCTTACACCCTGTGGCCAAAATTCCAGCGACAGCAATCAAGCCAATTTTTGAAATATTACTCATGCAACAATTTCCCTGTTTTATTATGACTTCTTATGGTCAGGGTTTAGGGCCTTTAAATAGACCTCGGGTTATACCTAAACCACCTCAATATGCAGAAACCGGCACCTTAAAGTGACTTGGGTATATATTTTCGGAACAGGCGCATTGTGCCGCCATTGCACGATATTGATCAACATCAATTTGTCGAATTGTATTACCCAAATAAAAAAGACCTGCCCAAATGGACAGGTCTTTGTTTCGTTTAGGGTATCCGGGTAACAAATCGCCCAGTACTATGGTTCACCCCAAAATTCGAATCAGATTCGTGCGGTCACGAATTCCTGAACCGTTTCCATAGTCGCTTCCATCACATATTGGCTTTCTGGTCTGTCGAACAAATCAGCCAAATGCTCAGGCAGACTTGGAGACTCCAAACCCGAACGAATAATCGCATCAGGAAATTTAACCGGATGCGCTGTCGCTAAACAAACAATTGGCGTTTGCTCAGACTTGCGACACTTCTCTGCCGCATAAACACCAATCGCAGTATGTGGATCTAACAGATATTCATTGTCTTTCCACACTCGCTCAATCACTGAACAAGTTGTCGCATCATCAGCTCGAGCACTAGAGAACAGTGACTTAAGCTTATTAACTTGATTGATACTCAAGCTGGCAGAACCATCGTCCATATCTGCCATTAATGCCGACAGCTTTTCACCGTCTTGGTCGCATAAATCGAACAACAATCGCTCAAAATTACTGGAAACCATAATATCCATACTTGGAGATAAGGTATGTTCCAGTGATTCTTGCTGGGCATTATTGTCAGAAATAATCCGATGCAGAATATCATTGCTATTAGTTGCAACAATTAACTGCTCAATCGGCAAGCCCATTTTCTTAGCTAGGTAACCGGCAAAAATATCGCCAAAATTACCGGTTGGCACAGAAAAGCTCACCGGACGACCCGGCGCGCCAAGGGTAATGGCCGCATGAAAATAGTAAACAATCTGCGCCATGATTCTGGCCCAGTTAATTGAATTGACTGCAACCAGTCGCTTACCTTTTAGGAAATCCTGATTAGCGAAGCTTTTCTTTACGATACGCTGACAGTCATCGAAGTTACCGGTAACCGCCAAGTTATAAATGTTATCGCTCAGAATAGTGGTCATTTGACGGCGCTGAACTTCAGACACTCGCTGGTGTGGATGCAGAATGAAAATATCAAGATTTTCACAACGTCTGCAGCCTTCAATTGCCGCAGAACCTGTATCACCTGAAGTTGCCCCCATAATGACCACACGTTCTTTACGCCGCTCAAGCACTTTATCTAGCAAACGACCCAGCAATTGCAGAGCGAAATCTTTAAAGGCCAAGGTTGGGCCATGGAATAATTCCATCACATGGAGTGACGGACCAACCTGAACTAAAGGTGCTACTGCTTTGTGGGCAAAACCAGCATAGGTCTCAGCCAGAATTTCTTTTAATTCTTCATCACCAAACGCATCAGCAACAAACGGCTGGATAATCTTAAATGCCAGCTCGTGATAGGCCAATCCAGACCAGGATGCTATTTCCTCGGCACTGAATTTAGGCAGGGTTTCTGGCACATACAGGCCACCATCACTGGCTAGCCCTGCCAACAACACATCTTCAAAACCCAACGCGGGCGCTTGGCCGCGAGTACTGATGTACTTCATTTTGCCTCCAGGCGTTAGTCCAGATGATCCATGCGGATCCGAACGACTGAGCCGCTAACCGGCTTTAAAGCTTCGATGCGTTCAATCGCCTGATTCAAACGTTGCTCTTCAACAACATGGGTTAATAGAATCAGTGGAATTCGAGTTTCACCTTCACGAGGCTCTTTCTGGATGATCGCTTCAATGCTGATATCCAGTTCGCCCAAAATACTAGCAACGCTGGCCATTACACCGGCGCGGTCCAATACTTCGATTCTCAGATAATACGCAGAGCTGATTTGATCAATCGATAGTAAATTATCTTCACCCAACTGATCGGCAGCAAAACCGGTATGGGCGACACGATGTGCGGCCAAACCTTCCAGACTGCGAACTAAATCAATCACATCAGCCAACACTGCAGAAGCCGTAGGCTCAGCGCCCGCACCCGGGCCGTAATAGAAAGTGTTGCCGACCGCATCACCATTAACCATTACCGCATTCATTACACCGTCAACCTTGCCCAACATATTGCTGGCAGGCACCAGTGTTGGATGCACTCGCATTTCAATACCCGCTTGAGAACGACGAGCAATACCCAAATGCTTGATCACATAACCCAGCTCACCAGCGTAGATTACGTCTTGCGGGGTGATTTTACTGATGCCTTCGGTATAAACCTTGTCAAACTTCAGCGGAATACCATAGGCAATTGAAGCCAGAATGGTCAGTTTGTGCGCAGCATCGATACCTTCAACGTCAAAGGTAGGATCGGCCTCGGCATAACCCAGCTCTTGGGCTTCTTTTAATACATCGGAAAACTCACGACCTTTGTCGCGCATTTCAGACAGAATGAAATTACCGGTGCCATTAATAATGCCAGCCAGCCATTCAATCCGATTCGCGGAAAGACCTTCGCGCAATGCCTTGATGATAGGAATACCACCGGCAACACCCGCTTCATAAAAAATACTGACGCCTTTCTTTTCAGCAGCAGCAAAAATTTCATTACCACATTCTGCAATCAAAGCCTTATTGGCTGTGACCACATGCTTGCCCAGAGAAATTGCTTCCAGCACCAGTTCTTTAGCCAGCCCACAACCACCGATCAGTTCTACAACCAAATCCAGCTCGGGGTTACGTACGACTTCAAACGGATCTTCCGTTAACAAAATCCCTTGGGTGTCACAAATTCGCTCGCGGCCCAAACTTCTGACTGCTGCATGTACCACCTCTATAGGACGTCCGGCGCGGCGCGCGATTTCTTCGCTATTACGCTGCAGCACATTGACTGTCCCACCACCGACTGTTCCCAGTCCGAGCAACCCTATTTTGACCGGTTTCAAACCTTGTTATCCTCTGTACTTATCAGTCCATCAGCACGAAACATTTCTTTGATGCCTCGAACTGCCTGGCGGGTACGATGCTCATTTTCAATCAAGCCGAATCGGACATGATCATCACCATACTCACCAAATCCTATCCCAGGTGCCACTGCCACCCGAGCATCCTTCAATAGCTTTTTGCAGAACTCTAAAGAGCCCATCTGCCGATAGGCTTCTGGAATACGCGCCCAAACAAACATAGTTGCTTTGGGTACCGCCACTGGCCAGCCAATACGTTGCAAGCCGGAGCACAGTACATCACGGCGCTCCTGGTAACGATCTCGTATTTCACTGACACATTCTTGTGGCCCTTCCAGTGCTGCAATGGCGGCTACCTGAATCGGAGTAAATGTCCCGTAATCCAGATAGGATTTTATTCTCGCCAAAGCACCGATCAGCTCTGAGTTTCCGCAACAAAAGCCTACTCGCCAACCGGGCATGTTATAGCTTTTCGATAATGAATAGAACTCTACCGCAATATCCTTCGCCCCTTCGACCTGCAAAATCGACGGTGCTTGGTAACCATCAAAAACAATATCGGCATAGGCGAGATCTTGAACCACCCATACCTGATGTTCTTTACAGATTTCGACGACCCGCTCGTAAAACGCCAAATCGACACATTGGGCAGTCGGATTACCCGGAAAGTTCAGTACCAGCATCTTCGGTTTTGGCCAGCTGGTTTTAATCGCCTTGGAAAGCTCGTCAAAAAAATCGACATCTGCAGTTAATGGCACATGCCGAATATCGGCACCGGCAATTACAAAGCCATAGGGATGAATTGGATAGGAAGGATTGGGTACCAGAATCGCATCACCTGGCCCAGTGGTTGCTAACGCTAAGTGCGCCAAGCCTTCTTTAGAACCAATGGTGACAATCGCTTCACTGTCTGGGTCTAAATCCACCTGATAACGACGTTGGTACCAGTCGCAAATGGCTTTGCGTAACCGGGGAATTCCTTTGGAAGCAGAGTAACGATGAGTATCGCTACGCAGTACGGTTTCTCGAAGTTTTTCGACAATATGCTCAGGCGTTGGCTGGTCCGGGTTGCCCATGCCGAAATCGATAATGTCTTCGCCTCTGGTTCTGGCCTCAGCTTTCAGCTGATTGACAATATTGAACACATAAGGAGGAAGGCGTTGAATTCTTGGAAATTTTTCTGATTGGCTCATTGTTTTGTCACTCCTGTCCTGCAACAGCAGTCTGCCATGGCTTAAGCAGATTGAGCAATACACTTGAAGAGACTTTGAGTGAATATTTTTCGTGATCTTTTCTAGGTGAATAGCTTCTGAAAACAACTTATTATGATCACTCTCCTATTAACTACTCATTAGCCTTGGATTTAAAGCAGCTAATTTAATACAGAACAATTAACAAAAATAAATTCATATTAAAAAATTTAAATGGCATAAAAAAATGCCGCCCTTCATTATTACTTATGAAGTGCGGCATTTTTTTTCAAACAACTAATCTGACGATTGCTTGCTTATAAAAACAATATTACAAACCCATCTGAGCCAAAATAGCTGCTGCTGGGCGATAGCCTGGAATCAAAGTACCATCGGCCATTGCAATGGCTGGCGTACCCGTCACACCGAGCTTTTGCACCAAACTATAATGCGCATCAACTGGTTGATCGTCGCAGGTTAAGTCACGCTTAAACGACTGCTGCTTTTTCGCTTTGTTCATTGCTTGCTGTGGATCTTTAGCACAATAAATTGAAACCAGATCGGTATAAGCGCGTGAACCAATACCTGCTCTAGGGAATGCCAGGTAAGTCACTTTAACGCCGGCTTTATTCAAAGCTGGAATTTCGGCATGCAACTTGCGGCAATAAGGGCAAGTAATGTCAGTAAACACTTTAATTTCTGCTTTTTGTTCACCCACTGCTGGGTAACTAATACCTTGAACATCGGCTAACAATTGCTTGCGCTGCTTGTTTTTCTTTTGCTCAGTCAAATTTACCAAACGATCGCTGGTCAACTGGTACAAGCTGCCTGCTAGCATGTATTTGCCATCGGCAGAGAAATAAACTGTTTGGCCAGAGCCTTTCAGTTCAACTTCATAAATGCCTGCCATACCTGTTTTCTTCACTTCACCAATACCATCATCGGATGGGATGATCGGTGTAAGTGCTTTTTCAATGGTTGCTCTCACTTCAGCCAGTGAATCTTCAGCTTGTGCCAGTGGCGCAAACATAAATGAAACTGCGGCAGCAATTGCAACCAGCGCTCCAGTAATCTTTTGGTTTTGCATTGAAGTCCTCGGAATATGCATTTTCGGGCAAAGTATCATATCTACCGCATTTAGACACCTGAAGCGATATGGGTTCCCTAATCGATTCAACTTCTCGGGTGATGCTGTTGATAAATCTCTTGTAACCTGACTTTAGTCACATGGGTGTAGATCTGAGTGGTCGACAAATCAGCGTGACCTAACAATAGCTGAACCACTCGCAAATCGGCACCATGGGCTAACAAATGGGTGGCAAATGCATGGCGAAGGGTATGCGGAGATAACATATCCTCAGCTATTCCAATTTGCCGCGCATACACTTTAATTCGATACCAAAAAGTTTGCCGGGTCATTTGGCTGCCGCGGTTACTGGGAAATAATACATCGGTTGGCGCCTTTAACAGCAAACTTCTCGCTTGCTTCATATATTGCTCGATCCATTGAAGCGCAGTTTCACCGAGTGGCACCAATCGCTCTTTCTTACCCTTACCCATCACCCGAACCAAACCTTGGTTGCGATTAATCTGATCTACCGTCAGTGAAATTAATTCCGTCACTCGCAGGCCAGTGGCGTATAACAACTCCAACATAGCCCGATCTCTTAAGCCGATAGGCTCTTCTATATCGGGTGATTCCAGCAAAGCATCGACTTGTAACTCAGATAAATCATTAGGCAACGAACGGCCAATTTTCGGCATTTGCAACTTAGTTGCAGGGTTATCTTTACGGTAATTATTTTGTTGCAGCCACAAATAGAAACGACGAAAACTGGAGATTAATCGGGCGGTGGTTCGAGGGCTTACGTTATCGTCACAGCGCTTTGCTAGATAAGCCAGCAACTGATCTTCATTGGCTTTTTTTAAACCGGTAGCGGCATTAGTCGCCTGAAGAAAACGATCAAATCCTGATAAATCTGAACGATAAGCCGCCAAGCTCCGTTCACCTAAACCTTCATCTAACCAGAGGGATTGGCAGAAATCATCGAGAAGCACTTCGATTGCTCGATCAAGCACTACTTTACTATTAGGCATAGCCGAGAAACCAACTTTGAGAAAAAATCATATTACCACTCAATTGATCTAAAATTTTTGACCATGTCTTTCTTTGCCCAGCTATTGTTTATTTTTTTAAATAGACCCTGCTTTATATAAAAATGATACGCACTTGAGTTCGATCCTGAAGCATTCAAATGAAATTCTAACGGCATACAGCGATCCATTTCAAACCCCAAACCACTATAAGAAGTCCTCATAGCACCAGAGCTTTCTTTTGAAACATCAACTCTTAATGTATTCCACAAGGCAAAATGAAGCGGATAAATATCAAACGTAAGGTGAAAATCAGGCAAATCACCATTGTAACTCATCCCCATGATTTCTCTTCTATGATTTGCAACCACTCCGTTTGTACGATATAGCTCCGACGAATATATTGCTTGTAACATAAAGTCTAATTGTCTCGCAGAAAAGTCAGATTTACGCTCACCAACATACATCATTGTATTTTCAAGAAAGGGAAACAATTGAGCATTGCGACTCGAAAAATCTTGCAACATATCTTCAAAGCCATTTGCCATTCGTTTAGGATCCATATTCATCTGGCGTAAATAGGGACTACAAATGAATGGTAAATAAACAGAGCTTGCTATTGGTGAAAATGGCTCGAGATTTATCGCAAGCTCTTCCGTTTCTATCGGTTTGCTAGCAAACACTACAGGGGGCACTTGCTGCACTGAGAAATCAATATAAAACCCCCCGTACAAGTACAAAATAATGGCCCTAATGATGTCACACGCCTCTGCATATTCTTTTTGTAGAATAAGCGCCCTTGCAAAAACAAAAAGATGCCTGCCTTCAGGAAACTGTGAATAAGCTTCTTCTAGCAAATAATCTATGCTTCGAATTTTCAGATTTGAGAATTTTGCAATGTGATCATAACTTCCATTAAGCAGCTGAATATTACTTGTCCATAAAACATGCTCGATTTCAGGTACACCTTTACAGCTTTTTTTCCAATGCTCAGCCACCTTAATATCTGAAGCACAGACACTCCTGAATAAATTCTCATCAGGAAAAGCCCCCAACCAAACCCTATGTGTTTTAGCGACTCCAATCTTAGTATTAGGGACTGGTGAAGAAATCTTGAGAATTGAACAAATTGAACGAAAAGCAGTAACAACATTAGCCAACAACTTAATTTGAGTTTCTAGGCTAAAATCCCGCAACTCAATCCTGGCTGTTTGAGAAAGGTCACAAACACAAAGCTCTGAATTTTCATGCCTAAGCAACAATACCTTCCAAGAATGTTCAGCAATATATTCAAAATAACTTTGCTTTATAAGACACGAATACGACCAAACGCTCTCGTAAGAGCTTGAAAGGCATGCTATTTCTTGGAACTTTAAAGGCAGCTTAGCCAAGTCATCAGCCATTTCAAATTCAGGCATACCAAACAAAGTATCTTGAAAACATTTTAATGCTTCAGCTAAGCGCTCGGTAAGCATGTAAATCCTACGGCTATAAAAATTAACAACTTATAGGCTAGCACTCTCTTACAAGAAACAGTATTTACAAGGATTAAAACCAAAACCAAAAAAACGGGCAAGATCCGAAGACCTTGCCCGTTTTTGAGAAACAATTCCGAAGAATTACTTCTTGGCAGCAAGCTTTTCTTTGATTCGAGCAGCTTTACCGCGCAGTTCACGCAAGTAGTACAGCTTGGCTTGACGCACATCACCGCGACGAACGATAGTGATGCTGTCAACGATTGGGCTGTGAGTCTGGAACGCACGCTCAACACCTTCACCGTAAGAAATCTTACGAACTGTGAATGCTGAGTTCAGGCCGCGGTTACGCTTAGCGATAACAACACCTTCGAACGACTGCAGACGCTCACGAGTACCTTCTTTTACCTTAACCTTAACTACCACTGTGTCGCCTGGTGCGAACGATGGCAGGTCTTGCTTCATCTGTTCAGACTCAATGGCCTGAATGATCTTGTTCTTCATGATTAGCTCCTAACCCGTAACCTTTTAAGAAATGGTTATTCCATTTCCTGAATGAATTCATCCAGAAGCGTTTGCTGTTTTTTGTCGAGTTGCAATTTTTCCAGTAAATCCGGGCGTCGTTGCCAGGTTCTACCTAATGACTGCTTCATACGCCATTGACGGATATGTGCATGATTTCCACCGAGTAAAACGTCAGGCACTTTCACGCCGTCAATTTCTTCGGGCCTCGTATAATGAGGATGATCCAACAAGCCAGAGACAAAAGAGTCTTCAACTGCGGAATCTGCATGCCCTAATGCGCCCGGCAATAACCGAATCACACCATCCATCAGCGTCATGGCAGGCAATTCACCACCACTCAACACATAATCACCTAGCGATATTTCTTCATCGACTAGATTATTCAACAAACGCTCATCAATGCCTTCGTAACGACCGGCTACCAGAATCATTCCGGGCAGCTCACTGAATCTTTGCAAAGTTGCTTGATCCAGCACCTTTCCTTGCGGGGAAAGGTAGACCACTGGTGCGCCTTGAGGCGCTTGCGCTTTTGCGATTTCAATCGCATCACGCAATGGTTGAACTTTCATCACCATGCCAGGACCACCACCAAAGGGGCGATCATCGACTGTTGATCTTTTATCGGGTGCGTAATCTCGTGGATTCCAAAAGTTGACCTTGGCTATTTCCCGGGTAAATGCTCGACCTGATACACCTTGTAAGGTAATCGCATCAAACATTTCAGGAAATAAGGTCACAATATCGAACCGCACTAAAACTCCGGATCCCAATCAACCGTCATTTGCTGTGCTTTGAGGTCAACCTCTAACACAACGTCATCTGGCAGAAACGGTAATACGTGTTCTTTTCGCTCGCCTTTATATTGGCCACGGATCACAAGAACATCGTTAGAACCGGTTTCCATTAAGTGATGAATTTTGCCAAGCGCGAAACCTTCGCGAGTGACAACATTCAAACCTTCCAGGTCTGTCCAGTAATAATCGCCTTCATCTAAATTGGGCAGTAACCTGCGTTCAATTAGAATATTGCTTCCGGTCAGGCTCTTCGCCTGATCGCAGTCGTTACTACAATCAACCTTGGCAAGATAATACTTGCCACTCGGACGTCTGCTCTCCACCTTTACCTGAGTACGCTGGCCATTTTTCTCCAGCACCCAGTTCGGGTGTTTAAAAACAGTTTCAGGGTCATCAGTAAAAGTCTGAACCCTTACCCAACCACGCAAACCATGCGCAGCACCAATTTGACCGAGAACTACCATTTCAGATTCAGACATCTTAGCCATTTCCAATTAAGCAGCTTGCTTTTGCTTGATCAGATTCGCTACGCGAGTAGAAGGCTGGGCACCTTTCTCAACCCAGTGAGTAATGCGATCCATGTCCAGACGCAATTTTTCCTCACCACCTTGAGCGATAGGGTTAAAGAAGCCAATACGCTCGATGTGACGACCATCGCGCGGGCTACGGCTGTCGGCTACCACGATGTGATAGAACGGACGTTTCTTAGAACCGCCACGAGACAGACGAATACTTACCATGAGTAATACCTCTTAGTTACCAGGTACCGGCGGTACAAATGCCCCGGCATAGCTGGTGGTTTACAATTGTGTCTGACGGAATGACAGACACAACGAAGCGGCGGATTCTAACGGAAAACAGCTGCCGATAAAAGCACCTTTTGCCGGTTAAACCTGCCGCTATCAATGAACGCTGAACTAGAACGGCATACCGCCACCGCCCGGTGGCATCATGCCTTTCATTCCACGCATCATATTCTTTAGACCACCCTTGCGGGTCATCTTTTTCATCATCTTTTGCATTTGCGCGAACTGCTTGAGCAAGCGGTTAACATCTTGCACCTGAGTACCAGAACCCATTGCAATACGACGCTTGCGCGAACCCTTGATTAACTCTGGGTGTTGGCGCTCTTTTGGTGTCATCGACTGGATCATGGCTTCCATTTGCTTCAATGGCTTATCACTGATCTTGCCTTTCATCTCTGCAGACATATTGCCCATACCCGGCAATTTATCCATCATCGACATGACACCGCCCATGTTGTTCATTTGCTGCAACTGGGCCATAAAGTCTTCTAGATCGAAGCCTTTACCTTTCTTTAACTTGGTCGCTAGCTTTTGCGCTTTTTCTTGGTCAACCTTTTGCTCCACTTCTTCGATGAGCGACAATACATCGCCCATGCCAAGAATTCGTGAAGCCATGCGGTCTGGGTGGAAAGGCTCTAATGCATCGAGCTTCTCACCACTACCGAGGAATTTAATCGGTTTGCCAGTTAAGTGGCGAATCGATAACGCTGCACCACCGCGTGCATCACCATCGGTTTTGGTAAGGATGACACCGGTTAATGGCAAAGCTTCATTAAATGCTTTGGCTGTATTGGCTGCATCCTGACCGGTCATACTATCGACCACGAACAAGGTTTCTACCGGATCAACCGTTTGATGAATGGCTTTAACCTCATCCATCATCGCTTCATCTATATGAAGTCGGCCGGCGGTATCGACAATCAGCACATCGGCAAAGCTGGTTTTGGCGAGCTCTAAAGCGTTGGCAACAATATCGACTGGCTTGGAAGTCAGTTCACTTGGACAGAATTGCGCACCTACTTGACCGGCAACTGTTTCCAGCTGCTTGATTGCCGCTGGACGATATACGTCAGCCGACACCATCAAGACAGATTTCTTTTCCCGTTCAATTAAGTAGCGCGCTAATTTACCGGCACTAGTGGTTTTACCTGCGCCTTGTAAACCTGCTAACAAAATCACGGCAGGTGGTTGCGCTTTTAGGTCGAGGCTTTCATTCGCCGCGCCCATTACGTCAACTAACTGTTCCTTGACCACTTTGATCATCGCCTGACCAGGCGACAGAGATTGTTGAACCTCCTGACCTAAAGCCCGTTCTTTTACGCTAGAGATAAATTCTCTAACCACAGGCAAGGCAACATCAGCTTCAAGTAACGCCATACGCACATCGCGCATTGCATCCTTAATGTTTTCCTCGGTCAATCGCCCCTGGCCGCTAAGATTTTTTAGCGTCCGATTGAGCCTTTCAGTGAGGTTCTCAAACATGAAACAGTTTCCGTAGATCAAAAATCAACAAAGTCGGCAATTGTAACGCGTTGCTTAACCTGACGACAGCCTGAGCGCAGGAATAGTCAAATTGAGCGATATTTTTTTGTTTTGAATGGCCAATCTGCAAGGTTTTCACTCACAACCTCAGATTTTCCTTATTAACCTTGAGTGCGGCGCTTTTACGGCGTAACCAATTGTGTAATCATTCAAGAATCATTCTCAATTCAGGCGCTCGCGTGACTGAGCTCAGTATTATTGCCGTTGCCGGCTACATTGCTGCCTTCGTGCTGATCCACCCAAAAGTGGTGACACCTTGCCCCACCAGCAGGATTTTTACTCTGCTCGCTGGCTTTATTGCTTTGGCCGCCCACGGCTGGCAATTGCATATGTGGATTGATACCGCTGCCGGACAAAACCTGAGTTTTTTTAATGTCACATCGATGGTGGCCTGGATTGCTGGCTTAATGGTCTGCTTGGGCGCTTTGCGTTATCCGCTCCATAATATGCTGTTGTTCACTACACCAATGGCGGCTTTATCTATTTTCTGTGCCAGTTTCATCGCCGGCGAAACCTTGCTGGTGTTAAAAGACAACCCACAGGCATTGGCACATATTCTGATTTCTCTGGCGGCTTACAGCATTCTTTTAGTGGCGGCGATTCAAGCTTTACTATTGCTTTATCTTGATCGACAACTTCACAAACATCGCAAACTTTCAATACTGAAGCTACTGCCTCCATTGCAAACCATGGAGCAGTTGTTATTCCAGATTCTATGGATTGGCTTTACCGCATTAGTGATCGCTTTAGCGACCGGCATCAGCTTTATGACCGATATGAGCCAACAAAAAGTTGCTCATCACACCGTGCTATCGATTATCGCAGCAACGGTAATTGGCGGTTTGTTATTCGGTCGCCACAGATATGGCTGGCGCGGTAAAACCGCAGTACGCTGGACTTTAATTGGCTATGGTTTATTACTGCTGGCCTATTTCGGCAGCAAGGCTGTGCTTGAGATGTTACTCGGTGCTTGATCTTGAGCCCAATTCCAATACCATCGGAATTTCAGCACTTTTAATATTCACTCAAAAAAAGGATCCTTAATTGGACGAGATCTCCACTGGTAGCATGTTGTTACTGCTGCTATTTCTGATTCTCTGTTCGGCTTTTTTTTCCAGCTCAGAAACTGGAATGATGGCACTGAACCGCTATCGGCTTAAGCATCTGGCAAAACAAGGCCACAAAGGTGCCAAGCGAGCTAGTAAGTTACTGGAACGGCCAGATCGATTGCTTGGTCTAATCCTTATCGGCAATAACTTCGTCAACATTTTGCTGACTTCTTTAGCCACCGCGCTAGCCATATCTCTATTGAGCGATGACAGCTTAGCCGTTGCCTTAACACCGGTAATTTTAACGCCCATCGTATTGATTTTTGCTGAAGTCGCGCCGAAAACACTGGCGGCACTCAATCCCGAAAAATTGGCATTTACCAGTTCAATTATCTTAAAGCCTTTACTGGTTTTAATGTATCCGCTGGTTTGGTTGGTCAACTGGATCTCCAATATTGTGGTTCGCATGCTCGGTGCTGATCCAAATAAAATGGACGGCGATAGCCTAAGCCAGGAAGAACTTCGCACTGTAGTTCATGAAGCTGGCGGCATGATTCCCAAACGCCACCAACAAATGTTGCTGAGCATTCTTGACCTGGAAAAGGTCACCGTAGAAGACATCATGATTCCGCGTACCGAACTCATCGGCATTGATCTGGAAGATGACTGGCAAGATATCGTTGAACAACTGGCAAATACTCAGCACACTCGCATCCCGGTGTTCGAAGGTGATATCAACAATATTCAGGGCATAGTTCACGCACGTAACGCACTGCATTTATTGGCCAAGGGCCGCTTCACTCGTGACACCTTGATGCAACAAATGCGCGATGCTTACTTCGTTCCTGAAGGCACGCCTCTGCATACCCAACTATTAAACTTTCAGCGTAAAAAGCGCAGAAATGGTCTGGTAGTTGATGAGTATGGTGATATTCAGGGCATGGTCACGCTGGAAGATATTCTGGAAGAAATTGTTGGTGAATTTACCACCGATACCGCTTCTTTAGATAAAGGCGTTCACCCCCAAGAAGATGGCTCATTTGTAGTTGATGGCGGTATTAGCATTCGCGAATTAAATCGCCTGTTATCTTTAACATTTCCTGAAGATGGACCAAAAACTTTATCTGGATTAATTACCGAATACCTAGAAGAAATCCCAGAGCAAGGTACCAGCATGCGCTTGGCAGGTTATCCGGTGGAAGTCATGCAAACCAAAGATAATACGGTAAAAAAAGCCCGGGTTTTACCCGAGCTTTTCGATGAAGCGAAAGCTAAACAGTTTTTAGATAATCGCTAATATCACCTTTTAGAACTTGCCGCTTAATAGGCCAGATTGAAATAGATCTGGCCTGACGTATTTTCTATTTTAACCAACGTACACCGAGAAAGATCGCCACCTGCTCCCACAGAACATTGATCCGGATTGGTTAAATCTGAATGGTTTCGACGACGATAATCCACCGAAAAATTAACGCTAGCAACCGATTCAGACAACCAATTATCCAATATTGGCCAACTCAAAGTTACACCCAAAACATTTTCTTCAAAACTGCTATTTTCAGGATCTCGAGTAAGCTCAGGTACGCCTAATGGCGCATCATTATAATAAAAAGATGCTTTGTTCCGATTATGACTACGGACCCTTAAACTTAATCGGCCGTCAAAAAATGGCTGTTGATAATTGATCGCAAAGGTCAACCCTGTTCGCCCCCAGCTATCAGATAAATACTCAGTAGATAATTCTACCCAACGATCGCCGCCCAAATCGCGAGTCGCATCGAAGCTAATCTGATTTGAGGTTCGAGAATAAGGCAAGCGCTCTCCTGTAGGAGTGCCCAGCTGATAAGCCAAGACATAAGGATCGCCAACATAACCCCACGAGCGATTTAGGATATAACTTAAAGAAACCCGCCAATCTGGATTCATTTCTTGCTGCAATTGAAACCAGTACAAGTCTCTAAATTGTCGATTGGTGAAATCTACGTCTGGCCGGAATAAATCTAATTCATAATGTTTTAGACCATAACTAAAAGCGGTCATCTCACCATAAAATTGGTGGGCACCAAAAACACCAAAACCAGTCCCTTCAATTGGGTCGCTTTCGATATTTTCTAAATCCAACGTCCAGACCCCTACACCAGAACGGTAACTGGTTTTTAACTGTGCCGTGTTAACTGAATAATCAATCGCTAACGCGCGGGAGCTTAAGCTGACATCACCTCTTTTAATATCATCTTTTGCCAGATTCAATTGATAGGAAAAACTTTTAAAATGACCTTGAGCATCCAGTTGATAACCTGTGATATCCCAATCATCACCTTGGGAGGTATGACTGGAAATGCCAATTTGGTCTTTATTTTCAGAAGCTAAAGAAGCTGTACCAGCCAGCGCTAATGTCAGAGATAAAAATGAATAAGCAGCAAACGGTTTATTAAACAAAGACATTAAACGCACCCCACTGAAATCATCGTTCCAGAGCGGAGTTTCTCCGTTCGGCAACGTAATTTGAGTTCTTGAACTGCTTTGGAATTAATATCTTCAGCCTCTTGCCAAGATCGTTGCCAGGGCTTAATCCAAGGATCTGGCACTGGCTTTTCATTGATACTACAACCACCTAGCATAACAATTATTAAGCTAGGGAGTATCCAGCCAGCGATGAAGTTGTTGCTCATATTCCTTTACCTGTCGACGACTGAATCCTTGATAAATGGCTCTTACCACGCCATCACGATCAATAATTAAAGTGTATGGCAGTTGTGGCACCCGCAGCTTTTTCGATATTCTTGCTAAAGGATCTCGCAAGCTAACAAAATTAAAGTCTATATTGTCGATCGCCGCATGATATGCCGCGTCAGACTCATCTAAATTAATGCCTATCCAAGTAGGTTTATTTACCTGACCATCAAAGCGTTTAGATAGATCGGACATCGCATCAATTGATCGATCACAAGCGTCACACCAGCTAGCCCAAAAATGAAGAAAGACTACATCACCAAGCTTCGATTGAAGATTAAATGCCTCTCCTCGATACGGAAGAATAATTCCAGGCATGTTTTTCCCTTCATTTAATCCCCGACCTGGCGCTTCATTTACCGCTTGCGCAGAAAAACTCAGCGATGGTAAAAGAAGTAGAATACTAAAAAGTAATTTCTTCATTGCTCGCCCTAAAAAGAAATGCCCAAAGCCACAACTAACTGCATATTATTGCCGTATGAAGTTTCGCCAATCTTCTCAAATTTAAAAATATGATCTTTAATAGCCAATTCCAAACGATAACGGTCATAAGGAATTCGAATACCCCCACCAAGTACAAGCGTAGGGTAATACTCATCAGAAAAGTGAGTAATACCGGCACCAAACTGCCAAAACAAACCAGTGTTGATATAGGTATTTTTAGAAAATTGCCACTGCCCTTGTAAAAATGAATCAGAAAACATCAATTCAGACCAGACTAATGTTTGCTCTCCACCTTCCAGTATTAATGATGGCGCTGGCACTCCCTGACGATAATTTTCATCGGTTAGCGTGACAAAACCGGTAGTTAATTCAAGTTCAAGACTAGAATCGAGCCGATAACCCAGAGTGAACTGCGCACCCGCAGTACTATCAAAACCCACCGTGCGATAACCGGCATAGCCTGCAGATAAATGCCAGTTATATGCTGGAACATCTAACTGGTAACTTTCTGCCTTTACTGCCGTAGTAATAGTCACGGTCAACAAACTGACGAAAAGTAGACAAAGTCGCAGCATCATAGCGTTCTTCACCTTCATATTTAGAATTTATATTCGACTAAAAAAAACAAACCTTTTAGATTGTCTGCTTCATTTAATCTTGCTTTAAATAGGCTGTGATATTGCGCCCGTGCCACGATATTAAATCGATCACCTAAACGGTAGCCAATTGCTCCGGCGATACCGATATGGGGCCGGTGGGATGCGTCTATTGTATCGTCATCAAATGATCGATAATAACCGCCGCCTGAAAACTCTAAATAAGTTTTCCATGACTCAGTATCCAATGGGATAATCTGCAAACCGCCCTGATAAAGCACGGCACTACCGGTGTCTAAACCAATGCCTGCAACACTTCCATTTAAAGCTAAAAAGTCATTTAACCTACGAGTTAAACTCATCTGAATTGCAGGACTATCGGCTACTACACCACCACCAAAACCTAGCTGGTGTAAATCGGTAAACCAATTCTTAGGTAAAATGCTAGATAAAAGAGGTCCATCAGGTTCAGTTCTACAACCTAATAACTGCTGGTAAGAAATCCAGTAATGGCGCTTTTCCCTAGTTTCAACTTGAAACCAGTTGCCCTGTTGCCTAGTTAGATCAAGCCAGTCTCCTCTTTGAGCAACATCTATCCGCTCAAAATCTTCATCTGGCCCAGCAAATAAATTAATAAAGCTTTGATCAACCCAAATCTTGTTGACTTTTACTGTTTCAGCCTGCAAAACCGCGCACTGAAAAAGCAATAAAGCAGTCAGAAACAACTGTCGCATAAAAGCGCCCCTGAAAATTATTCTTGTTATTAGCTGCAGCCCTCTAGGTGCAAATTTAAAGGGCTGCAAACAGTCAGGTCGTAAATTCAATCGTGAAGGTGTTATCCCAAACGTCTACGTCTTTTTCGCCAAAATTGAATGAACGAACTCTGGCTAAGATTCTGCGCTCCATTGCCGAATCTTCTAACGAACTGGAAACCAACTCAACTTTGCTTACTGCCCCATCTGGTGCAATCACAATTCGAATAACCATTTGCCCAGCTAAGCCAGGATTTTTTCGTAGCGCACGATTATGGATCAGCTTGAGCTTTCCGTAATTACGGTTAATAACCAGACGAATTTCTTCGCGAGTTCGATTGGTCGCAATCTGATTACCTTCAGCAGTAATCTCATCCGCACCGCCAATGGTACTTTCTACTGCAGTCGCATCCAGTCCACCTAAAGCCTCACCGGCAACACTCGTACTGGCTCTGGCCACTTGAATACCACCGCTACCGGCAGCTGCATTTCTAGACAAGGTATTGCGAGCCACGGTTGTTGCCTTGCCGCCACCAGATTTCAGTTGCTTATTCGATGCTTTTTTCAAGCTTTTAAGTGCCTGATTATTTCTCAAGCTCGCCAAAGCATTTTGGACATTTTTTAAGCGCTTTTTAGCTACTTTTTTTGCCTTGTTAGGCTTCTTTACATCCGGCTTTTTAGGCTTGGGCTTTTCCGGCTCCGCTTTCTTTACCTCTGGCTCAGGTTTTTTCTTTTCAACCTTTGGCGGTGGAGGTGGCGGCGGCGGTTTTCTCACCACAAATTTGGCTAGCCGGGGTGGCAATTCTTCAATTCGTTCCAGATCTTCAACCGGAAGTGGAATACGAGGAATTAATAAACCCAATACAACAAAACCTAAAACCAATGGAATTAAAAATACTCGAAAGCGATTTTTTTCCGCCGTAGGCACATGCCATGGTAAAACCGGCATTGCATGAATTTTAGATAAACTCATGATGCCTCCTTTTTAAATGGCACTCGATTTACTGCAAGCGAAATCTGGCTATAACTTTGCTGAGAACAAGTATTCATGACCTTTCTGAGCAGCTGATAAGACAATCCTTTATCAGCAAGAATGGTTACTTTACGTCCATCCTTTGGCATTTCCTCTGTTGAATGCAATGCCTGCCAACGTTGAGTTTTCAACTGCAATGCTGCAGCCAAAGGCGCAATTTGATCACTATCTTGTTGCAGCAGGTTTTCTATACGTGCGACTAACTTGCCATCAATTAAAATCTCATCACGATTGACCTGAACCACTACATTTTCTTCAGGAATTTTTTCCGCATGTGACTTTGGCA
The DNA here is from genome assembly GCF_003097315.1 of Pelagibaculum spongiae. Taxonomy (NCBI): domain Bacteria; kingdom Pseudomonadati; phylum Pseudomonadota; class Gammaproteobacteria; order Oceanospirillales; genus Pelagibaculum; species Pelagibaculum spongiae. The sequence continues at coordinate 48,187 of NZ_QDDL01000017.1, read as the reverse complement.
GTTTAATTGTCTTACTACTGGGTAATTGATGTGCATTGGATGAATTTACCAAAAGGAAAAAAACCAAAATGGTAAAAATATCCATCAATGAAACCAGATTTAGCGCTACACCACGCTTATGCTTAGAACGAGAGCGACTCATCCGTTTAGCCCGACGAGACATTTTCATCCTGCATCTCCTTTAGGGGCCTGAGGTGCGTCACCGATCGATACCTCTGGAAATAAAGGCAGCAAAATTGTCACTGCATCTGCAGCAAGCTCTTGTTCCTTATTTGCAGATTCGTTTTCAGCTTCAGGGAACCGAACTCTCACTGCATCCATCGCCTGAACCAGTACGTCATACTCAACCTCTGGTTCAAAAAGCAATGTAATTTCTTCAGTATCATCTGGAGTATCGGCAAGGGCTTCTTTAATCGTCACCAGCTGTTTATTCAACTGATTAAAATCAAAGCCATCTTCTGTTTTTTTAATCGGCTCGCCATATGTAACACCGCTTCGATCAGCAACCTGAATGGTTTCTTTTCGAATCAGCAACTCAAGTTGTAATTTTGGTTTTGAATCTTCCAGCGCTTCACTCTGCCCTACAGGCAGATTTAGCTCGAGAATCGTGACCTGGGAAAAAACCGCTGTTAACAGCAAAAACGGAATTAACACCACCATTAAATTTAAAAAGGCAGTGATATTCAGTTCGGCGTCCCCCCGGTCTTTATGCCGGTGAAATCGAAGCGCCATTAGTTGCTCCCGTTACCTGCCTCCGTGGGACTTGCCGCAGGACGCTTGGCTTTTGCCGGTCCTTGTGACTGCGCTTGTGCTTTTTGCTGTGTCAATTTGTCTACTGACGGCAACATATTCACAAACTTCACCACGATCATTTCTAGACTGCTACCGATATCTTGCGCACGGCTTTGTAAATAGGCATAAAACAATAACAAAGGAATTGCTGCCATCAAACCAAATGCAGTGGTGTTCATCGCAGTCGAAATACTGGCCGATAATAAATTGGCTTTATCAGCAGGATCGGCATTGGCAACTGCGCTAAATGCTGCAATCAGACCAATGATGGTTCCCAACAAACCTAGCAGCGTTGCAATGTTTGCCAAGGTCGCAACATATTGAGTACGTTTTTCCAGTTGTGGAAGCACTTCCATCAGGCCTTCTTCCAAAGCCATCTCAACTTCTTCTAACCGAGTTGCAGTCTTTAATCGCTCAAGACCGTAATCTATGATGCGAGCAACTTCAGATTTACTTTCTTGGGATAAGCTGTGAGCTTGCTTCAGCTGCCCTTGTTGCATACGCGGCAAGACTTCCCGCCAGAATTTATCGTTGCGACTACGCAAAGTACCCAGACTAAATATCCGCTCTAGCGAAATTGCTAGGCCGAATACCAGCACCAGTCCGATTGGGTACATAAACGCACCGCCATCTTGAAAAAACGCGACTACCGTTTCCATCAACTACGTCCTCATATCTGCATCAAACTAAGGCTAGAGGCCCCACGGATAAACCGATGGGACTTCACCCCCGATTTTATTGTTTAGGTGTTATTTTTTTATGAATTTTTAGTGTTTGCAGGAAGTTATCCCGCTCCAGAGGCTTCCAATCGAGCGCTTTATTTGGACCAAACTGGACCTGCTGAAGGTTTGGATTCAATTCTTTCCAAGGCAATACAAATAATACCTGCGGTGCTTCTTGGTCAGCCTGAATTTGTACTCTTATGCCGCTATCGCCACTTTTAGCACTTTTTTGTTTTACTGGTGGCTGGGCTTTTTTGGCTATCGATGTTGGCTCAGCTACCTCTTTCACTGTTTCAGCTGAAACAACCAAAGGTGTCAACACCAACAACAGAGATAAGAGCAATCCATTTATGTTCACTGACTTACCTCCTGAGCTTTCACTCTTTGCAATCTTGCTTCTATGTCTTTAATCCACCCCGCAACCAGTGGGTCTGGCTCACTTAAAAGCTTCTGATGTTGGTTGTAATGTGACAAAGCTTTATCTATCTGGAATAAATACAGCTCATATAAGATGCCCAAGTTAAGCTGCGCTAACGGGTAACCCGGCGCTGCATCAATCGATGCCAGATAAAAAGTCTCAGCCTTGGCAAACTCACCTAATTTTCGATAAGCAATACCGATAGAGTTTAAAGAACTGTGATCCATCTCTGACTTGTTCGCTGCAACAACCAACCATTCTTTTGCCTGGTCGATATTTTTCTGCTGAATCGATAAAGCCGCTAAGCTTAATGGCGGCTGAGGATAGTCTGGCCACTCTGAGGCAATGGCTTTTAGTTTTTGTTTTGTTACATCCATTTGTTGGTTGGATATTATTGGTGCAATTTCATCCAGCTTCTTTTGTAATTCAGCGGGCAATATAATTGCTGGCACTTTAACTAAAACAATTTCTGCCGCAGCCTCTGAATTATCTGTAGCCGTCGTTTTACCCGGTGTTACCAGCGCTTCAGTCGGCTGTCCAGCACTGACTACCTCAGAAGATGATCCACTAGCATTCGGAATTTTAGTTGATGCGCAGGCCAATAAACTGGCAGCAAAAATCAGGCTAGAAGTGAGCCGGAAGCAAGAAGCCATCATGCTTTTCTCCTCTTTGATATCTTCCGGGTTGTAAATCACCTAATGCCAGATAACTTTTCTTTACCCACTGATCATAAACACCTTGAGATGCTCTTTGTGCATTGGTCAGATGCAACTCAATTGCCTGCTCTTCCAGCGGAAAAGCTTCATCTTCGAGCAATAAAACATATTCTTCTAAAGTATCTGCATCGAGATCTTTAGGACGCTCTGAATCCAAAAGGCCTTTACCTAACAGCCGGTATAACTCTGCAATTCGATACGTTGCTGCTGTTGCAAAATCAGCCACACCTAATTCGACAACATTGCCATATGCTTTCAGCGCTTTTTCCATCGCTTTTTGCTTGCGAGCTAGGCTTCTTTCCAAAGGCAGTTTTAATCTCAAAGATTCAAAACGATTAAATTGGGGTTCAGCTAATTCATATCCAGCCCATGCCGCTAACCATGCTGTACGATCGGTAGATAGAGACGCAGCTTTTTTATGTCCAACAGTAATTTTCTTTAGCCAGAAATTCCGTCGGTAATCATCTTTTTGTGCAGCATACAAATCAGCAAGGTACTTTCGCGCTTCCATATTAGGTGCAACTGGCGCAGGGAAGTCATAAACAAACCGTTTATACATATCAATTGCTAACTGAGTTTCATTTTGTTTTCTTGCTAATTCAGCAGCATGCCAGCGACTCTCCCTTGCCAATTGGCTACTGCCTTCACGCTTAGCAATTTTTCCTAGCACCTGAGCAGCGAGGGTAAGCTGGCCAGATTTTTCGTAGGCTAGCGCAAACTTCTCATTAATATTTTTGGTAAACTTATGACCATTAAATCGGCGATTAAATATTTTTAATTGCTCAATCGCTGACTGCCAACGTTCATTATTTAACAATAATGTGGCGGCATCATATTCAGCATTGACCAAAACACTCGACTTGGGATGCAGCTTACGAATTCTTAAATAGTCTTCAACCGCCAAATCTATTTCATTTGCCTGTGCATGGATTTCTGCTTGCTTGAATACCGCAGAGGTCAATTGATTTTGATAGTTTATATATTGTTTATTACGACGCGGCGTCAGCTCTAACAATTGTAAATAGCCAACTTCAGCTGCTAGGTAATCTTGGTTATCCAGCGCTGCCTGAGCGACTAGCTTCCAAGCTGGCTGCAATGACTCTTTATCTGTTGGCTTAGCAAGCTTAATCACTCGCTTGGAGGTTTTAATAGCCAAATCCCAATTGTTTTCAGCAGCCTGATCTTGGGCAACTTTCAATAGCACTGGCACTACACGCTTATCCGAAGCAAAAGTATCAGCAAATTTAAGCGCATAAAAGGTTTCTTGCTCTAGAGAAAAATGCCTTTCCTCTTCAGTTTGTTGCTTTGCTTTAACACCTATCTGCGCTTGATAAGCAACCAAAACTGCGTAGGCAGATTCTGCCGATTTTTCATCGGTAGGATAATCATATGCACTGACAGCAAAAGCTTCTGCAGCTTTTAAATACTGCCCAGACTCCATATAAACTTCTGCTAACTGATAATTTTTTTGTGCATTACCACCAGAGGTTTCTAAATACTGGAGATAGTATGCGGCTGCTTTATCTCTAAATAGCGGATCACTTTTCTCACGTGCTGCGGCATGATAATGCTCAGCTAGCTGAATTAGTTCTGGGGTTAATAATGCCGCCAGTTCTTTTTTCTTTTCTAATGGCCGTTTGAGCCAAAACTGGCTACCTGGGCCAAACTCTAAAGCTAATTGCTCTTTTGCTGGCAATAATTGACTCGGAAAACCGCCGTTTTTGAAAGCCTCAATAACTTGAAGCTGCATTTTCAATGCTTCTGATGTGCCCGGATGACGTTTGGAGTAGCCTCTAAAAACATCTGCAGCATCTAAGTATCTGCGCCCTTCAAGATAGAAATTGCCCAAATTATTAAACAGCTGGAATTCATAAGGACGAATACCCTTTTGCTCTAATAAAGCAATAACCGATTCATTACCGTCCTGGTAACTAAATGTCAGAGATAACAAGTAAAAAATATCTTGCCTTAAACTAACAGCAGTATCATCGCTGAGATTTTCGTCTTTCCATAGCTCAGTAACATCTAATAATTCAAGCAACTGCTCAGTAGACTTCTGATATTCATTGTTTTTGTATAGGCTCCAAGCATATTTATAACTAGCTCGCCGCCAGAAATCACTACCTTGCTTAGTATTTGAAACGACTTCCAGATATGCTTTTTCTGCATCAATGAATTGGCTTAACGAAAACTGCAACTCTCCAATTCGAAACCATTGCTCGTTAAGATGTTTACTGCTTGGAAAGCGAGCAACACTCAGCTGAAGAACTTCCAATTGATCTTCTAGCTTACCTTGCAAATCTAAGACATGGGCAAGCTGGTAATAGAGGCGATCTAACTCGTAATAATCAGGATGATCTTCAATCACTTTACTAATCTGCTCTTGAGCAAACTCAAAAGTAAAGGGTGCTAACGCTTCAGCCAAAGGATCGGTAGCTTCAATCAGCTCTCCAGCAATCAAATACCAATTAGCTTCTGCTGCATCCAATGCCAATAAAGCACTTCGCACTTGTATTCTGGCTAAAAGCTCTGGTTTTTTAGTTATTTTTGATAACTTTTGATAGCGCTCTAATGCAGCCAATACATTATTGACCTGCTGCCTTTCAGCAACAATATCTGATTCTATTGAGTTAGATTCAGCCGAAATTATTTGTGCTTCAGTATTTTTTTTAGGCAAGTCAGTTTGTGCTTGAGCGTTAATAGCAACGCCAAGACATGTTAATAAAATCAACATCGATTTTTTCATAAACTAGCCCCCTGGCGGCGACTAATGCTTTGATCATAAAGCCTGGCTGTTCCATCTAGAGCAACTTCCAGCAAGTTATTTAACAATGTTCTTCTTTGTACAATTTGCTGTTGCATGTGATCTTGCAGCTGATTCTTAATTCGATCTTCAACACCATTTTTAAATGCCAATATGGCATTCAATCGCGCTGAAGCTTGAGTGAGTAATTGACGGGACTGATTCAGCTGAGTGGGAAGTCCATCAGCTAAAGCTTGTAATTCTTGAACTTGTTGCTGCAAATCTTTAACCAACACTTTAGTTTGCATCACTTGCTTGTCTAAGCGACGTAAATTTGAGTAGTAATCCTGCTCAACCTGCCATAACAAACGCCCCTTCAAGAATCTAGCTCTTTGTTGCTCTGATTTAACATCACCAAGGGAACGCTGCAGCTTTGAGCTAATCGTTTCAAGTTGTATTAGTTGTTGTTGCTGTTGATTGTCAGCAACCAGAGTTGATGCTAATTCACCGCCCTGACTTGCCAATATTTTCTTGCCTTCAATTTCTTTCAAGCGTTGCATAAGCAGGGACTTTCGCTCCATTAACAATGGAGAAATTTGCTGGTAACGCTGCTGTTTTTTGATTCGGAAATCCAGCTGAAAGATAGCTTGACTCAATTTTGGCTGCCAAACATCTAAACCATCACCCAGAAAATTAAGCTGCTGGTAATTTGCTAGCAAATCCTGAAAGTTATTATTTTCTAGCAATGCAATAAAATAACCTGGATAAATTAATCCCTCAGCACCGTTTTCAACCAATTGAGCAATCCACTGCTGCTGATCCAATTCCAATTCAATCTGTTTCAGCCGAATCAATTCATCATTAAAATCCAGCAAAGCCTGCTCATAAAAATCGATAGCTTGGGTTGGTTTGCTAGCCTCTAACAAATAAGGCAAAGCTATTTTTGACTCTAAAGTAACCACATTAGATAAATTTCCTCGAGACAGTTTTTTCCAAGCTAAAACAGATTGCTGCTGACGGCCTGCTTTTGCTTCACTCCAACCAATACCTAACAGCGCCCGGGTACGATCTGGAGATGTTTCAGAGACTTGTTCAAAATAACGTTTCGCTTCAGCGTAATTTTCTTGCGACAAAAAAAACTGCCCGAGCATTAAGCTAGCTCTTGAGCTAACAGCAATTTGCTCATAATTTTGATTCTTTTGACGCGTCAACTCGATTAAACGGTTTAATTCTTGCTGCTGTCCTGTCTCTGAGCCCAATAAGAAACGCTGGATTTGTAAATAAGGATATTGCGAATGTTGCTTTGACAATTTTGAAATTGATTGATCCAAAAGAACAATATTGCTCTGTAATTTAGCCAGTTCAGCCTGATATAACCAGAACAATTCCTGCTCATCTTCAGTTAGCTTTTTGACATCTATTCGTTGCAAAGCATCTGCTAGCAATTGAGTTCGAGATGCCTTGGCCAATTGACCTGACAAGGTTAACCAAGCTTGAGCGGAAACATCATTAGTGGATTGTCGCGCTTTCTCAAATAAAGGCTGTGCTCTTTCAAACAAACCTAGCTCCAAGAACAGCCCTCCTAAAAGAAGGTCACTTTGAGCTTGATACAATTCAAGATCTTGATTTCTTTCTGCTAGCAAAAGCCGGTTTAATACTGACTGTTTTTCATCTTGCAGATGATAAAACACCACCTCTCCCCAACCAGGATTCTCAAATCTTGGCTGCTCTTGCGCGTTAGCGAGAGGCGTTAATAGCAAAAGAGATAAAAGCAGTTGTTTCACTACTGCTTCTCCGGAGAGTGATCGATGATACTTAACTGGCCGCCCTGTTGAACATCTTGTAAAGAAAACTCAAGGGAAACTACTTGACCTTCTTTATTAAATACATGACTAACAGCTCGTCTTAATTCTCGTTTTTGGTGTTGCCCAACCAGCAAAACACGAAGCTCATGCTTACCTTGGGAAACATTACCAGTAAAGACTGGATGAACTGCGCCTCGAGTTAATGCCGCCTGCTGTCTTTCAGTGTAAAGATGGTGAGCTATTTCTTGATCATCTAGATAAATAGTCATCGCATCAGGCATTAAGCTTTGGCCTAAATCCATCGAGAAAAACACGTCAAGGCGTGATGATGGCGGTATTAGAATCTGCTGTTCCAATTCAAGTAAATCAGCACGTAAATTGACTAGCTCATCTTTGAGAACTGATATATCTCGGTTTAAATCCTGCGATGGCAAAAGCACTATTTCACTTACAATTCCAACAGGTTGATCGATTGTCGACAACACATTTTCTTGAGCCTGAGCTGAAAATGCTGATAAACAAAATGCCAACGCTAAAGTAAAAGCTGTTTTCACTGGGTTCTCCTAAAACAGAATTCCAACACTCAATCCAATCATCAATGCATGCTCAGTTGATTCCTGCCCAAGCATAGTTCGTTGAAACAATTGATCCGTTAAATTTATTCGAAGCGCGGCACCATCAGCACGAGTTACCCGAAGACCACCACCCCAACTAACAACGCCTCCGGTTTCACCTAGAAACCGGTTTTCTCCAACAGAAGACACTAGATAGAAGTCAACCAGCATGGGTTCACCGACCCAATGCCGACGCCAGCTTCCAAATGGATAGCAGCCAAAGCCGATTTCAGCAGTTGAGTAACCACCTGATGAATCAATTTCTTGAGCAGCAATGCGCGTATTTGTGCTTGAACTAGTTGCAGAATAGTTTGCTGCGCCCATTACAAAGCAACGACTATTAGGGAGGTTTTGAATAAGATTGAAGCTGGCGCCAGGCTGGGGCTTGAAACCATCAGGTTGCACCAGCGTAATACCGAAATAGAGTTCAGTTGTCGCACTCTCGACTTGTGGCAATTCCAGCTCGATCCTGACCGGAAGCTCTGGTTCAGCCGCAGTCAGGCCTGGCGAAACCAGCCAAAGCGATAGGCAAACAATCTGCAATAGGATATGAGGCAATTTATTTTTATATTTTTTCACGATCTTTAGGCTTAGGCCGGATCTTTTTATTCTTTGACTAGAAGGCTAACACGGCATTTAGAGATCGCCTACTGTCACTGCAAATTCCAAACAGTCGATAACAGCTAATTTGTGAAGCTTCGCACTCAACGACTATTTTCGCTCACCTACACTGTGCCTTAACTATTTTCATTTTTAAAAGTTAAAAACTAATGATTGAGCAATCAGTTAGCAGGAAAAGCATTTCCAGAATTACTATAGAGCAGTTAGAAAAATTGCACCCTATGTCAACCATGGATCCTGCAGCGCTAAGACAATTGTTAGCAATTGCAGAATTGCACAAGACAAATGAAAAAAGCCTCTTGTTTCGAAAAGGATCAGACAACCGCTCTATTATGTTTCTTATTGAAGGTGAGTTAGCGCTTATTGACGATAAAAAGAATGTGAAAAAAATTCAGGCGAACACTCCCAATGCCGCCGTTTCAATCGATGACGCTTACCCCCATCAATATTCTGCAATGTCACTTAGTAAAGTTCGTTACATACTGATCAATCGAAAAGAATTCGATCGAATCGCTAGTAGTGATGCCTCATCGACCAAGCCGTATATTGTTCAAGAGCTAAATAATAAACCAGCTCATTCTGGAGCTGATTGGATGACCACTCTACTTCATTCCAAACTCTACGAAAAAATTCCACCGAGTAATATCCAGACACTTTTCATGTCACTAGAAAGCCGTACCGTAACAAAAGGTGAGGTAATTATTAACGAAGGTGATCAAGCCGATTATTACTTCATCATTGCTAAAGGTGAAGCTGAAATAAAGAGAAAACTGCCAAAATCAGAGCGTTTAGTCAGAGTCGGTAAGGTCGGCATTGGCAAGAGCTTTGGTGAAGAAGGATTGCTCTCTGATGCACCAAGGAATGCTACCGTTGTTATGCTAACTGATGGTGTATTAAAGATTCTTTCAAAAAAAGAATTCAAACGCCTGCTTCAACAAGCCATCATAAAAAACGTCGATTTTAACCATGCTAAAGAGATTATCACTAGCGGTGGGCAATGGCTCGATGTTCGCCTAGAGTCTGAACACGCGAACACCCCGCTCTCTCCTTGTATAAATATCCCTCTCTACCGTTTGCGCGAGAGTACATCACTACTCGATAAAAACACTCAGTATGTCATTATCTGCGACACCGGAAAGCGAAGTCACTCCGCGTTATTCCTATTATCTGAGCTTGGTTACAATGCAGTAATGCTAGAAAAAGGAATCAATCATTACCCATCCCAATTTTCTACTTCCTGAAACACGCCATCCCACTCGCTATCAATCGGATGACGCTCTAACCAATCCAACCTTCTTCTATACAGACCGACTAAAGGTTGCTCAGATTCAAGAATGGCAAACATTCTTGATGCTGCATTGAAGCGCCCCTGGAAATAAGTTTCTTGGGCATCGTGAAATTTCACTAACCTGCCAACCTCTTCACCTATAGGATTTTGCGAAATCGGCTGATAAATAAACTCCGGTTTTTGCCGTCCCCTCACCCGGACACAATCTAATCGTCGGCATAGCCATTCACTTGGCAATAGCTGCTGCGTGTTTTCTCCAACGATTAGCTCTACTGAATAATTTCTAGTCAATGATTCCAATCGACTTGCCAAATTCACATTGTCGCCCAGCACGGTATAAGCACGGCGATAACGAGACCCCATATCACCAACACTCATATAACCGCTATTGACTCCTATTCCTAGACGAATCACTGGCAAGTTTTCTCTGGCAAATGACTCACTTAGCGATGCTGCTTTTTCGATCATCTCTAACGCTGCCTTCACCGCATTTTCTGCATGCATAGGATCTTCTGTTGGCGCGCCCCAAAAGGCCATAATCATATCGCCAACATATTTATCTACCGTGCCACCATGATTGAAAATCACTTCAGTCATCGGGGTAAAGAAACGGTTTAATAATTGCTGCAACTCTCTGGGAGACAACATTTCTGATATTTTAGTGAAGCCTTGAATATCCGCGAATAGCACTGTCATTTCACGATTCTGAGAAATCTGAAATTCTGTACTCGAAGGCCCTTCCATTGAACTAACCAATGCTTCAGGCACATATTGACCAAACGTGTCTTTTAACTGAACTAGCTGACGCCTTTCAAACAAGAAACCCCAGCCAAGATTAATTAGCATTAGGCCGATTACAATCACCAAAAGTGGCGACCAATTCAGTAAAATCCCCAAGCTGCTCCATAGCCAACCACTCACTGTCCAAAACCACAGCAGCAATCCAGAGACAGTTAACAGTTGCCACAGCGGGCCAAACCTTGGAAGCAGCAGCATTAATAAACCAGCAACGCTGATCAACAGCATCCAGCCAATAATCGGTTCCCAGACAGGTTGATAGTTATGGTGCTGGTTAAGCAGCAAATCGCCAATGAGCATCGCTTGAATATCACCAGCACTTAACCGCCCACCAAATGGAACCGAGAGTGATTGCCCCGGTGCACCCGGAGGCTCGATTACAACCAACTTGCCACGAAAGATGCGTTTAATATTTTCATCAATCATTCCAAGCCGAGGCCATGAAATTCGGTTGTATGGAATTGAAAAATCGATCATCAGATCTGATGCAACACCAGTATTTAAGCGCTTTTGGTCAAACTGTAATGAAATACCAAAGCTTTCATCGATCAGCTGCGGTGTTGCCCCCAAATAATTAGCCGCAGCGATTAACCCCAGCGAGGGATAAACCTCTCCTTGATAATTTACAAACAGATGGGCTCGGCGAATTACGCCGTCTAGGTCGGGAATCACATTATAAAAACCAGCTGATTGATTTTGCCCTTGTAGACCAAAAATACCGCTGGCTATCGGCAACTGATTAAAATTCTGATTGACTGAAGAAAAAGGCTGGGGCAATTGTTGCTGTGCTTGTTGCTTGCGGTCAAAGAAGAATCCGTAACCTTTAATTGGCTTTAGTCCACTTTCTTCCTGCACTTCAACCATCGACAAATAAGGCGCTAAAAGATCTAATGTACCGGGAGGTAAATTGGGAAATCTTTGCGCTAACCAATCTTGAGGCGATAAACCATCATCGGCGATTGATGGCAACACCACCACCAGTTTGGCCCCTGCTTGATAACTAGCATCGACGATTGCATCTATTTCATTTTCAATTGCCAGCTGCCCCGGATTTGCTTTGATCAAAACCACTGGACTGCCCAATTGCTGGCTGTTGCCCAAACTCAGGTTTTGCTGCACATAGCGTAAATCATAAAAAACCAAATCCAAACGGTCGAGCAATCTTGCCAATATACCTTGTGGATACACTAACGGCGAAAGCATCGCCAATAGAAAAACAAAGCTGATTAAATAAGGGGGTAGAGAATTAAATTTGCGCAATCGATCTGAAGTCCATTTACTCGCTATGCTCGAATTATAGAAGGATTGAAAAAAAAGCCTTCACCGTTGGACAAACCAAAGCCACAGCGTATCTGACACACTAAAATAGCAGCACAAAAAAACCTGACCAATGCGCCTTTTTTTTCCACCGAGACATCGTCATACTCGATCGCCTATTGACTAATTGGATGTTTACAGCATGAGCTGGTTACTAATTGGAGGCACTATTGGTGCCCTTCTGGTGCTATTGATTGCTTTTAACGGGTACCAACAAGCCCGGGAACAACAGCGAGTTAAAAAGCTGGAAGAAATTTTTAAGCGCCGACAACAAGTCGACTTCCTAAGCCAGCTACTCACCGCAATCCCTACCCGCTATCTCAACAAAGAAGTGTGCGGTTTGCTCAATCAGCAAATCGATATTCAGCTGCAAAATATTATGGCACTGGATCCTGAACAAAAAAGAATTCGCGAAGAGATTGCTGAAACCGAAACTCGTGGCCAGCAGATTGAATCGGGACAATTCAGTATCGACAGCCCGGTTAACAGTAACGACCAAGCACAAGCGCTTAGCAATCAACTTAACCGGTTACTGAAATTACTTAGCCAGTGGCAAAAACGTAAGTTGATTAGCCCGACACAATTTCAATTACATAAAACTCGACTGGAATTAGCGGTAAAGCAAATCAGCATTGAATTGCTATTACTACGCGCTAGTAAAGATCGTATGTCTGGCATCTTAACCACCGCAATGAAACATATCGAACAGGCAATTGAAGCGCTGGAAAAAATCCCTGGTGTTGATGAAGACTGGCGAAAAAACCGCTTTGAACAAGCCAATAGCATCAAACAACAGCTCAAAAATGAAATGATTAGTCGTGATGAAAATCGCAACAAGCCCGCTTCGATAGAAAAAGATATCTTTGAAGTATCAGCCGAACAAGATTGGCGCACTCAGGTTGAATAATCATTGAGAAAAAAGCCACTCAGCTTTAACAGTTGAGTGGCAGTAAAACTGCGCTAAGCCATAAAATTTCGAACCCCGGTAAAGATAATTTGCGCAGCAATTGCACTCACGAACAAACCGGTTAAACGAGCAATTACTTCCATCCCTTGTGAGCCTAAACGACTTCCCAAGGTTCTTGCTAAACGCAGAATCACCCAAAGTGCAGCACTCGCCATCGCAATCGCCGCAACTACTTTGAGTTTTTCTGTCAACCCGACGTGTTCAACACCTAAAACCAATAACACACCAATTACACCCGGACCTACCGTTACCGGCATCGCCAGCGGCACCACTGCCATATTGATTACACCATCATCTGTTCCAGGGCGCTTTGGTCCACCACTACCACCATTGACCATTGAAATAGCAGATAAAAACAATACTGAACCAGCGCCAATTCGAAAAGCATCCAACGTAATGCCGAAAATTTCGAAAATATAGCGGCCAGTCAAGAAAATCACCACACAGCTAATCAGCACTGCCATTGCCAGCCGGTTTGCCAGAATCTTTTGGGTATGCGCCGAAACATCCCGAGTGAGCGAGATAAATACCGACAATACAAAGAACGGGGTCAAAATGAAGAAGACCTTCAAAAATAACTGAACCAACTCAGCCACGCGTTTTCTCTCCAGAATTAATAAGCCAACACCCCTTTAGGTTACGCCCAAATTAAAAAGTTGTTGGCAAACTTCCGATAACTGATCGCTTGCTGGTATCAGACTGAACCAGTTACAGTTGTCTGGTTTTTTAAGCTGCATTCAGGACACAGTCATGCTCGAGCAAACTAATAACAATCACTTGATGAACAACTACGCCCCGCTACCAGTGAGTTTCAGCCACGGCAGCGGCGCTCGACTGTGGGATGAACAAGGCAATGAGTACTTGGATGCGTTAAGCGGTATCGCCGTTTGCAACCTAGGGCACAGCCATCCGGCAGTCACTCAAGCAATTCAACAACAAGCTGAAAAGCTGCTGCATTGCTCGAATGTCTATCAGATCGATCTGCAACAGAAACTGGCTCAGCAACTCACAAGGCTGGCTGGTATGGACAAGGTTTTTTTCTGCAACTCAGGTGCCGAAGCCAATGAAGCTGCGATTAAAATGGCTCGGCTGCACGGGCATCATCAAGATATAGCAATGCCGCATGTTGTGGTGATGAGCCATGCCTTTCATGGCCGAACCCTCAATACCTTAACCGCAACCGGCAATAGTAAAATTCAACAAGGTTTTGAACCACTGGTGCAGGGCTTTATTAGGATTAATTACAACGACATTGAGCAACTTAAAGCACTTGCAACAAGAACCGATATTGCCGCAGTACTGTTAGAACCCATTCAAGGTGAAGGCGGATTGACGGTTGCCGATAATCCGTTCTTAGCTACGATTCGCCAATTATGTGATGAAAATAACTGGCTAATGATGCTTGATGAAATTCAAACTGGCGTATCCAGAACCGGTAGATTTCTAGCCTATCAACACAGTGATATCACACCAGATATTATTAGCATGGCTAAAGGCCTCGGTAATGGCGTTCCGATAGGCGCTTGTTTGGCTAAAGGAAAAGCAGCCGAGCTATTTACCCCCGGAAGTCATGGCACGACGTTTGGCGGAAACCCTTTAGCTTGTTCTGCTGCCTTGGCAGTATTAGAGCAAGTAGAAAAAAATAATTTGTCGGCTCATGTCGAATTAATTGCTGATCGAATGTTTAGCAATTTAAAAGAAACTCTGGCTGATGTACCTGGAGTCATTGATATTCGCGGCAAAGGACTAATGCTGGGAATTGAATTAGACCGCCCCTGCGCTGAGTTAGTAAAAACCGCTTTAATTGAACATAAAATCCTGATTAACGTTACAGCGAGCAATGTTATTCGTTTGTTACCACCATTAATCATTAACCAAAAAGAAGCCGATGAAATTGTTGCCCGAGTTAGTAAATTGATAAAACAGTTCCTATCAAATTGATCTTTGTCACGAAATGATTGGGCGGGTCAGGCCAACGCCTGACCCAGCTGTTAGCATGTAGCCATTCCAGTATTGGCGCTATATTTAAAAACATGGATAAGCAGCAAATTGTTACCGAGTTAGCTGAAAAAATTGAAAAAGGTCAGCTAAAACTTCCCGGTTTTCCTGAATTGGCAATGAAAATTCGCCAAGCAACCAATGATCCAGACAAAGATGTTGGTGAAATCAGCAAAATTATTCAAACCGACCCTTTGCTGGCGGCCTATTTAATCAAAACCGTAAATAGCCCTATTTACCGCGGACGGGTGCCTATTAGCAGCTGCCGTGAAGCCGTAATGCGTCTTGGTTTGAAAATCACCCGCAATTTAGTTGTCGCATTTACCATGCGCCACTTCTTTCAGCCTAAGGCCGATCGTTTCAAAAAGAAGATGCAAGATCTTTGGCAGCACAGCACACGTGTAGCCGCTTTGGCCGCCGTGCTCGCCAGAAATGGTAGCCGCTTGAATCCTGACAAAGCAGTCTTGGCTGGTTTGTTACACGACATCGGTACCATTCCACTGCTTCAAGCGCTTTCTTGCCAAAAAGATTTGCAAGACGAAGAACTGGATCAGATCATCATCAGTTTGCGCGGTCAGATTGGCCAAATGATTCTCAAACAATGGGAATTAGACGATGATCTGGCACTGGTTTGCCGCGAAGCAGACAACTGGAGCCGGGATCATGACGGTGAATTAGATTATGTCGATTTAGTTAATATTGCCCAGCTACACAGCTTTATTGGCACACCAGAAATGGTTCGCTGCCCAACACTCGATAAAGTCCCTGCAATGGGGCGTTTAGGAATGGCTGAATTAACACCTGAATCCAGTTTGTTAATCCTGGAACAAGCCAGAGAAGAAATTGCCGAAGTGGAAAGCCTGCTACGCAATTAGAAAATTGCCTCGTACTAAATAGAATCAAATAGAATGCCGTGTTTTTAGTGCCTTTTAGTGGGGTGACTTAAAGCGCGGCATTTTTATTACTGCACTCTCTGATGCATTATTAAGAACAGTTAGCTCTTTGGCTTAAGCAATTTGCTGATTGAGCAAAAGCCGTTATGATTGCCGACCTTAATTTTCTCAGCCACTGATTTAGCATCTTATGTCTCTTAGCAATATTCGCATCGTTCTGGTTCAAACTTGGCACTCAGGCAATATTGGTGCAGCCGCTCGCGCTATGAAAACCATGGGGCTAAGTGATCTATGGCTGGTAAATCCGGTTGATTATCCTTCCGATGAAGCAACGAGTAGAGCAGCTGGAGCCATTGATTTATTACAAAACGCCCATGTGGTTGAATCATTGGATCAGGCCGTTGCAGATTGTTCACTGGTTATCGGCACCAGCGCTAAACAGCGGGACAACAAACGTCCGTTAATTGATGCAGAAACCAGCGCTGGAAAACTCCTGCAAGAACAACAAAATGGACCGGTTGCATTAGTGTTTGGCCGTGAGAGAAGCGGATTATCCAATGAAGATCTAGCTCGCTGTAATTACCATGCATGCGTACCGGCTAACCCGGAATATCCCGTGTTGAATATGGCTTCGGCAGTGCAATTGTTTTGCTATGAAATCTGTAAGCAGAACCGACGCCCTGTCCCATTCAATCCAGCAATTCAAACCACCAGCATTTCTGTAAATGATCAAGCCTACCCACAACGCCAACAGTTGGATCATCTACATAAACGGATTGATCAGTTAATGGATTTAACCGGTTTTGCACCATCAGATAGTCATTTACAGTCGGCAGAAAAACTACAAAATCTACTTGAGCGAGCCAGACCTAACCATAAAGAATTGAATTTGCTGCAGGGTTTTCTGGAAAGCCTAAAAAATCATCAAGATATAAAAAACCAGAGCTAACCGCTCTGGCTATTTTAAAGCTATGTCGATGGCGCCGGTTTCGTCGGTTGATCTAGATGTTCTCTGGCGGTGTCGATAATCAATCGACGCAACCAGCGATGGCCTAGGTTGTGGTGCAACATCGAACTCCAAGCCATGGTCAGTTCAAATTTAGGGATATCAAACGGCGGCGGCAGCATCGCCAATCGGCCTGTCTGTGAATATTGCTGGGCAATACGGCTAGGCAAGGTCGCCAATAAATCTGAGCTTCGTGCCAAAATGGCTGCGGTCTGATAATGGCGAGTTAGCAAGGCAATGTTTCGCCGGGCACCAATTTGTTCTAATAGCGCTTGGTCAACCCAACCCAACTCTCGTGGCTTTCTCAAGTCAACGCCAGTTCCAACACCCATGCCGGTTTTACTGACCCAAATATGCTGCGCTTCGAGGTAATTTTCCAGCGTATAATCATGTAAAATTGGATGGTCGGGGCGCATCACACAAGTAAAGCTATCTTGCCAGACCGTGGCTTTATGAAAAGAATCTGGCAACTCACTAAAGCGATTGATTGCCATATCAATTCTGCCCTGCTCCAGATCCTGCACATTCACATCGCTAGGCGTTAAAAAATCCAGCGTAATGCCTGGAGCCTGCTTTCGCAGTAAAGGAATCAGATAGGGAATGAGCGTGGCTTCGGCATAATCACTAGCCATAATCCGAAAAACCCGCTGACTGAGGTTAGATTCAAAACCCTCCCTAGGCTGAAGTACCGCTTCAACATCGCTTAATATATGTCGAATGATAGGCTGCAACTGCATTGCCCGTTCAGTCGGCTGCATGCCCTGACTGGTGCGAATCAACAACGGATCATTAAATAAATTACGCAATCGCTTAAGCGCATTACTGGTTGCTGGTTGGCTCAAACCAAGATTTTCTGCTGCACGAGTCACATTACACTCTCGTAGCAGTACATCTAGATAGGCCAGCAAATTCAGATCGACTTGACTTATATTCATATGATCTATGACCAGCTTTCTTTTTATAGTTTGAAGAAATCATACGCTGATTTATTTGCAAGGTCACTGGTATGACCAGTGTTTGTTGCTAAATAATAAAAGCCCACCAAAGACGTTCTGGCAGGCTTTGCACTTCAATTAATCAGCACTCAATCAGCCAGCAATTGAATGCCACAGTCGATTCATCAATCCTTGCTTCGCATGCTGCGTTTTAACGCCAACCGATATAAAGTGATCAACATAAGCCATGTCATCATCCAAAATATGCTTGGTTAGCCAAGTTTTTAGGAAATGCAGTAACTCAAAAGTAATCGATTTATGATCATCACGAAGCTTTTGCTGCAACCGGCCTATTTCTGTAATCAGCATTTCATGATGTTCTTTATGTTCTTCGTAATCGGGGTATCCCAAAATTCTCATCAAACTTTCTTCAACTGCAAAATGAATCCGTGTGTATTCAACTAATTTATCAAGCGTTTGCATCGCTTGTTCACTACCATGATGCTCAACAATAGATCGATGTAAATCGTTTAATAGCCCAACCAATATTTTATGTTGTTCGTCAATTTCTTCAATGCCAACACTGAGCTGCTCAGTCCACTCAACTAACAATGCAGGTTGATCCGACTGGTTATTTTTAGAAACTTCAGTAGCTTGAGACACAGTATCACCTTGTTATTTGTATGTGTTAACTAAATTATAAATAACGTTTCTACTGCCATAAAAGCCTTAGTAAAAAATAAAATACCTGTCACGATTTGCAAACTCAAAATCTGTATCCAGTTCGATAGCAGTGATATGCTTTGCTACCACCTCCTGATTGATCAATTCTAGCCATGCAAGATGAAGAAAACCTGTTTCAAAGTGAAGTGGGCAATGTCAAACCTCTGGCCCCAAGTCGAAAAGCCAATATTCAGAGCAAAACTGAAATAACGCCTGGCCATCAAATGCGAAAAATTTCGGCAGTGCATGAGAATAAAGAGACCAATCCATTAGGAAATACCGGTATTGAAATGGTCAACCCCAATGACTTTTTGCAATTTAGGCGACCGGGTGTTCAGGATCGGGTGTATAAAAAGCTTCGGCAAGGTAAATTCCCTATAGATTCACGCCTTGACTTGCACCGTCGGTCGCTAGAGCAAGCCAGACAAGATGTGTGGGAATTTATTTCAGACTGTGTCCAATCTGATTTGAAGGTTGTACTGATTACCCATGGTAAAGGGGATCGAGGCGAACAACAGGCCGTGATAAAAAGCCATGTAAACCACTGGCTACCAATGATTGATGAGGTGTTGGCATTCCATACTGCACAACGTCATCACGGTGGTGCAGGCTGCATGTATCTGCTGTTAAAAAAGTCTTCATCCAGCAAACAGAAAAAACGTCAAAATTACGACGACAATTAACTTAAAAAGTCAACAGCTACAAAATGATCTTAAGGGGTTATTTTGCAAAATAAATGTAATAGAATGCGCCGCTCTTGGAGCCGAAGTCGGCCCTAAAGGTGTGTTTTCCATGCAATCTGGAACTGAAGTAATACAACAACGCTCGCCACAGTCTCACTTTTTAAAATGGGTCGCTGTTGCAAGCATGATTTATCTAATCCTACTTGCTGTAGGTATGATTGGCAGTGGCTTTAAATGGGCTTCTGGCGGCAAAGACGGTGCAGCTGAACTGTTCGCTTTTGCAACCAATCCATTTATGGGTCTGATCATCGGTGCATTAGCAACCGCTCTGATTCAATCATCCAGTACGGTAACTTCGGTAATTGTTGGCCTGGTGGCTGGTGGTTTACCTGTAGAAACTGCAATTCCGATGATTATGGGCGCCAACATTGGCACCACAATTACTAATACGCTGGTGAGCTTGGCTCATGCGGGTAAGCGTAAAGAATTCCGTCGGGCTTTTGCTGCTGCGGTAATTCATGATTTCTTTAATCTGATGGCGGTTGCTATTTTTCTGCCGCTGGAAATTATGTTTGGCATTCTTGCCAAGGTCAGCTTCTACTTAAGCAACTTGTTGGTGGGTGGTGACTCTGTCAGCATAAAAAGCTTGAATTTTATCAAGCCAATTACCAAACCTGTGGTTTCTGTATTTAAAGACCTGCTCCATGATCTTCCTGGCATTGGTGGTGGTGTCGCATTGGCCGCTATCGGCTTGGTGATGATTTTTGTTTCTATCACCTTTCTGGGCAAGCTTTTGAAGACCCTGATGGTGGGTAGAGCAAAAGAGTTATTACACAAGGCAATTGGCCGCGGCCCTGTTGGTAGTATTGCTTCGGGTACTTTGGTGACGATTGCAGTTCAGTCTTCTTCGACCACCACCAGCTTAATTATTCCGCTGGCGGGTAATGGTTTGTTTAAATTGAAAGAGATTTATCCTTTCACTTTGGGCGCCAACATTGGTACTTGTATTACTGCATTATTAGCAGCTACCGCAGTGAGCGGACCGGCCGCTGGTGCTGCATTACAAATTGCTCTGGTTCATTTCTGCTATAACACATTATCTGTGGTTGTAATTTATGGGACACCTTTTTTAAGGCAAATCCCATTAAAGGCAGCAAGGCTATTTGCACATCAGGCTAGTAAACATAAGTGGATCGCGTTGGTTTATATGATTGTCGTGTTCTTCTTGCTCCCAATAAGCCTGATCATGTTAACCAAGTAATTCGACGGAGCGGCAATGAATCATTCATTGAAAGAATTTAAGGCGACCAAGAAAGAGCTCAAAGCTCAAATCAAGGAAACCAAACGCCTGCTTCGCTCCCTTGAACGGGAGTTAGAGCGTGAAACGCGCCAGGCTCAACACAAGGAAGTTGATCATTTAGAAGAAATTGTCGAAGAAAGTCGCCCAAGGCTTGGCGTTATCGGCGAATTCACAGGTTCAGCAGTCAAAGAGCTTTCTAGCTCAATGCGTAACTTGCTAGATATGATCAAACCACATCATCACGATGAAAAGGATGAGAAAGACCAGAATAAATAATCTGGTACTGGAAAATCTGATGATAAAGGCCGCATAATCTGCGGCCTTTCTTTTTTTAATAGTTCAGCTGCTACGTTATATTTCTGAATCAGCTGACCTGCCATTCTGCTTGATAGGTATTGAGATGAAGAGCACGCTCACCCAGGTAATTCCTGGTCAGCAACAACAACAATCAGTAGAAGTTTCTGAAGCTATCGGTCAACAAGTTCAACACACTCTGAACAGTTGGTTCCAAAATCAGCAGGTCTCTTCATCTGGCCGCCTGACCGAGAGCTCTGATTTTCAGGTGCAAGATCATTCTGCTGAGCAGTTACAAAATTTATCTTTGGCTACCGCGAATAACATCTCAGATCAGCTGGGCGAAGATAGTCTGTTTGAAGGTGGCGTACTGATCAGCCTTAGCCAAGACGATGAACTGGCCTTTGCCATTGCACGTCGCTTACCGGGTTTTGCAATTTCATCTGAGCTGCTACTTAGTCAGACAGAAATGCTCGATTTATCCGGAATCATGGTCGGTGCGCGAATTACTTCTGCTGGTGATATCAGTTTTTATCGTGGCCGCTCAGGCGCTCGCTTTGAAAGCATTTTCCAGCAATTGCTGCAAACCGAAGCTTTACAAGACAATCGCCTGCAAGCAAAAATTCTTAACAGCACATTAGATGCTTTCTGTAAGGAAGAAAACTCCTCAGAAAAATCACGTCTGTTAAAAAATGCTGAAGAATATTGCCGTGACCGTTTAGAGCAAGAGCTACCGATTGAAACTAAAGATCTGGCACGTGCACTTGATCAGCAAAACCCAAGTCGATTCTTAGATTTTGCTCACTCACAAGATATCAGTCTGCAGCCAGAAATCCCTTCTAGCAAAACGCAATTGCGCCAGCTGAGCCAAATTTCTGGTCGTGGTGACGGCATCAGTTTGACCTTCAAGCAGGAATTGTTAGGTGACCGGGTTATTTATGATGTGGCCAGCGATACCTTAACCATTAAGGGTTTGCCTAAAGGCTTGAAAAAACAACTAAGTTAATTTCATAAACAAGCCGCTTTAATTCAATCATTAAAGCGGCTTGATTTACCCCTACTTTTTAAATTTTCTTCGGAAAAGTAAAACACCTAGCATCACTAGCCCGCCACTCCAAATCACACCTGCACCGCTAATAGAAGTTTGAAACGGAGTTTCAGAAGTATCCTCTGGTGGTATATATGGTGGTAGCGCTGAAGCATCGACTGGAATAGATAATATCTGACTTAATCCAAGAAAATCTGTTGCAACAACCGTTATTTGGTCAATAGAACGAAATGTTTCTGGCACTTGGTAAGTAAGCGTTACTTGATTGCCTGTAGATAAATCTAGAGAAGCAGCCTCCGACATCACTTGTGAGCTAACAGCCCAACTGACATCGTCCAACTCTAAATCTACCGCTGTTAAATCGATTGTTCTAACTAACTGCGCAGCCTGTGGATTCAACCCACTATCGTCAGCAATCGTAATTTGAGGCGCGGTATTCGTTGGTTCAGTATCGTAATACCAATTAACATTTTCTTCGACAGCAACAGTCACTGATACCAGCACATCGGTATCTGCTGCTAGCTGTCGTTTAGAATATGAAAAACGTGATATCGCATTATCAATACTGGCGGTTCTGATTCTAATATCTGCTGGCTGATTTCGGCCAACAAAATTAAAGCGAACTCGATAGTCGTCTTCTGTATTTGCAATTCTATCAATTCCAGAGCGAGCCAACCTCAATGTATTCGCATCATCCGCAGCCAAACGTCGACGAGTGAAATTATTTGGCAAAGGGTCAAACATCACTGAACTAGTGTATTGACCATACCCCCCGCCTCTAGAAACACTTTCATTAGCATTTGATGCAAATGAATGACTAGAAGGTAAGTGCTCCAAGTCTACAGACATGGTGCTAGAATCCGCTATTTCTGGCGCAGCAAATGGGTTATTTCTTCCTCGTTCAAACCAAAAATAATTAACATCATCTCCGCGAATATCATCATGTGATCCTGAGCGAGAATCTGGACCTTTGCTTCTATTTAGCATGCCATCAGCACCAGCACCTGCAACGGTAAAATACCCATCCGCAGAGCTGGTCAAGCCTTGAGAAAAACCAAATAGTTGCAATAACACTGCTTGCAAATCATGACCAAAAGGCAAAGACGCGTCTAATTGGGCGTTGTTATTGCTCCATGTTAATCGCGTGTAGTGATTGAGCGTGTTAATCAAAGTTGCTTCAAATCGATCTGGGTCTGACAGTTCAGCATCATCAAAAGAAACCGTCAGAGTTACTACACCACCTTGCCCGGTATAACCCATTGGATGAGTAATACGAGTTGGCTGGGAGGGATTGGCACTAATAAAAACACCTGCAGTTGCAGATATACTGAACAACAATAGTAAACCGGCACCCAGACTTTTGATTTCAATCATAATTTAAGCCTTATAAAAAACGAATCGCTGTTGCTACTCGGCAGTTCGAAATTAAACAAACAGGTCTAAGACTAGGCACCCTCCCCCCGAGAATCGACTAACCAGTTAACAACATTGATTTTTTAAAGGCTATTTTTTTCAAATTAAAACATTCATCACTGAATGCTATGTCGCAACAGCATCCTGTCTGCATGCAAAATACATTACCTGTAAATAAAAAAAGCCGATCATAAGACCGGCTTTCAACTACATACTTAAATTTTTTAACGATCTATCGATTCTAAAGTGGCTGATAACAAGGTCCAAAATTGCTGCACTGAAGAAATACTCATTTTCTCAGCTGGTGAGTGAGGATATTTAATCGTCGGGCCAATCGAGATCATTTCCATTGCCGGATAAGCCGCAGAGAAAATACCGCACTCCAAACCCGCATGGATTACCTTCACTTTCGCTGGCTGATTAAATAATCGCTGATGAACTGCCTGAAATTGAGTCAGCAGGCCAGAACTAACTCTTGGTTGCCAGCCAGGGTAAGCACCTTCAAATGCTACATCGGCATTCATTAAACGGAAGCAATCAGCGATCGATTCCGCTAAATTTTGCCGAGCACTATCTTTCAAACTGCGAACCAGCGAGAAAACTTGCAACTCACCTTTTTTCAGTTTTACGATACCAATATTGGAAGATGTTTCGACAACGCCAGCTACTTCATCAGACATTTGTTGCACACCATTTTGTACTGCATGCATCACCTGCAAGAACTTACGCTGTTCAACCATATGTAAGCCGAAAAGTTCGATATCCCGGTCAATCATTTCAGCTTGCAGCTGCATGTTTGGTTCGCTAATCGAAGACTCACTGGCAATGCTGGCAAAAACACTTTGCACCAGCTGCTGAAATTCAGCCACTTTACTGGCGGTTACAGCAACCACCACATCAGCAGTTGATGGAATTGCATTTCGTAAACCACCGCCATCCATGCTGACCAAACGGAAGTCAATCGATTGAAGCTTTCGCAACAAGCGAACCATTAATTTAATCGCGCTGATACGACCAGAATTAATATTGATGCCAGAGTGGCCGCCCTTTAAACCGCTAACACTCAATTTAACCGGAATGAACTCTGGCGCTAATGGTTGCTGCTCCAGCGAGGAAGTCACTGTGACATCAACACCGCCGGCACAACCGACATACACTTCACCTTCATCTTCCGAATCTAGGTTAAGCAGATATTTACCTTGTAATAGATTTGGCTTGAGTCCAAAGGCACCGTCCATGCCATCTTCTTCATTGACTGTTAGCAACACTTCCAAAGGACCGTGCTGTAAATATGGATCGTCCAGAATAGCCAGAGCTGCTGCAACGCCTGCGCCATTGTCGGCACCTAAAGTAGTGCCATTAGCCGTAACCCAGTCACCCTCAATCAGAGTCTCAATTGGGTCCATCTTAAAGTCATGCAAGCTGTCCGGCTCTTTTTGCGGCACAATATCTAAGTGTCCTTGCAAAACAATACCTGGTATATGCTCTTTACCTTTACGTGCAGGCTTGCGAATGATCAGGTTGCCGGCTTCATCTTTGATGCATTGCAGACCTTTTCGATCGGCATACCCCTGAATCCATTCGCTGACCCGTGCTTCATGACCTGAAGGACGAGGAATCTGACACAAGCCTTCGAAATGGCGCCAAAAGGATTCTGGGACTAGTTGGCTGAGAGACATTCATTACTCCTGAGGTAAGCCCAAGCAGATAACATTTAGTGCAAAGACTGCTTGTTTCGGCCTAATAAAAAAATTCAATTTAATCTATGACTATAGATATAGCCCACAAGCACCAAGCTCAACCGACCCAAGTCAATAAAAGGCTATAGCTGACATTCACTCGTTTTATCAGGCCTAACTACCTTCCATTTGCCACAAAACGGTCACAGTTAAATTGTTGAATATAAAAATCAGCAAGTTATTCTAAGACTGGACAGGCTAAATCACCTGACACCCTGCAGTCACTCACCAACCTTCATTCTCCAGGAGGCAATATGCAGCGGATTTCACCCGATAGGTTTTGTATTGCAAAGCAGCAAGGACGACTGGTAAGCGCGACCGTTTTAGGGAAACGTCGAGATGGCTATCTACTGGGAAATAAATTTGTTTTTACCAAGCAACAAGATTGCTGGCTTGAGTGCCAACCAGGAGAATTCGCTCAAGTTAAGGTTTGGCGGTAGTCAATTGAAAGGACATTCCTACAAGAAATAAAAATAAATTATTCTAGACAAAATGCAGACAAAAAAAAGGCCCGGGTTCCGAGGATAGCAGCCAGGGCCGAAGGGGGTATGAGTCAAGGCGTTGACTCGATTTTGCCATGCTAACCAATCGGTCAGCCAAGGTCAATTTCACTAAGATAAAATCCTGAGCGATATCAGTGAGCCAGCTCAATTACGGTAGCGCTTTGAGTTGCTGATATACCCAAACTACTTCAAGGTGTGCGTCTTGAAGTAGTTTGGGTATATACTCCGCCGCCATACAGACTTGTCATTTCAGAACATCATGCCAACACCAATCATTACTGAAGAAGAAACCTTTTTAGTCGGCCAGGAATTGGTTGTAGAGTCACAAGCCAGCAATGGTCGATGGGGCGTCATATTTGAAGATGACGGTGTCCAAGGCATGCTTCATATGCTGGATTCCTCACTGACCGAGTCTCCTTTGCTAGAAACATTGACCATTTATTATGTGGAAGGTGTTGATAAGCCAGACCAGGATGTAGAGCTACAAATCGCTTGGTCAGAAAAGGAAGATGCCGTGGTATTAGTTTTAAATGACTACCCGCACGCCGTGGTAGATTTTTCCAAACAACAAGCTTGCTGTCGCTTAAATCGTGCGGTGAGTTATAACAATTGGAATGTAGACTATCGGTGGGATGACCAATTACTACAGCCGTTCACTAGCTAACGGATAGCCAGCACACTGGCTGCAGCAATCAATACTAATTCTACTTATAGAATGCGTTTTCAGTCACGCTGTGGTCAGTCATATCCTTAACGCCTTTCAGCTCAGGAATACGTTCTAGCAAGGTTTTTTCGACACCATCTTTTAGCGTCACATCGACCATGCCACAACCCTGACAACCACCACCAAACTGCAAAATAGCAACCGTGTCATCTTCGATCATTTCTATCAGTTGAACCATACCACCGTGAGCTGCCAGCGACGGGTTGACTTCATTCACTAAGAAATAAGTCACCTTATCTGATACCGAGCTGTTTTCATCAATATGAAAACGCTTGGCATTCGGCGCCTTAATGGTTAACTGGCCACCACCTAATTCATCAGAATCATAATCGACACTTGCCTCTTTCAAATAAGGCAGGCTTGGTTGATCAAGATGCATGATAAAACCATCAAATGGCAATTTAATATCCGCTTCTTGCTCTTCGCCTGGTCGACAATAGGCAAAACAGGTTTGGGCTTGTGGCGTACCACCTTGGCTGACAGAAACTCTGACCCCCATACCTTCTACATTTTGCTTAGCTAAAAGCTCAGCAAGGTAGGTGATTGCTTCAGGCGTTACTATGATTGAATCCAAAACTTGCTTACTCAATCTGGAATCTCCGTTAATTATGGCTATTACCAGCCCAACTCGCTCTTTATACGCCCAAAATTAACAATTTCAACCATAGAACAGATATGGATAAGACGAACTGCTAATTCTAGCTCTATGCTTGAAGGATGATTTAATAAACTCAAGCAGTATGAGCGAACATCTTCTTGCAGAATTTTTGGTGATGTTATCCGCTTCAGTGTTGGTGATTGCACTGTTGAGCCGACTGGCATTACCGGCAATATTGGGCTTTCTCTTGGTCGGTTTGGCAATCGGCCCACATGCATTAGCATTAGTGAATGATCAGCATAGCGTCGAATTAATAGCTGAGCTCGGCGTGGTACTTTTACTATTCACCCTTGGTCTGGAATTTTCAATCCCTCAGCTTTACGCACTGCGCTATCGAGTGTTTGGCATCGGCGGTGCACAAGTAATTATTTCTACTGGCTCAGTTTTTTTTATTAGTTTGTGGCTCGGTATTAGCTGGCAAGCTGCATTTGTTATTTCAGCAGCTATGGCACTTTCATCAACCGCTATAGTGACTCGCCAATTATCACAACAAGCCAAGCTACACACTCAATCTAGCCAAACTGCCATTGCAATCTTGTTATTTCAAGATCTCGCCGCGATTCCATTTCTGATTATTGTCCCGGCATTAACACTCGGCAGCGGAGATCAACTCGCCAGTGAACTTGGCTGGGCAGTAGCCAAAGGTGCTGTGATTTTTTTAGCACTGCTGACAGTGGGCCGTTGGTTATTGCCAAGAATTTTTCATGAAGCAGCACAGACGGGTTCCGATGAACTGTTTGCCCTTGCCGCTTTATTGGTTGCGCTATTAACCGCTTGGATCACCAGTTTGGCTGGCCTTTCAATGGCACTCGGGGCATTTTTAGCCGGTGTAATGCTAGGTGAAACTCACTTCCGTCATCAGATCGAAGCTGAAATACGCCCTTTTCGCGATATTTTGCTCGGGCTGTTTTTTATTACCATCGGCATGAAGCTTAGCTTCCCTTTCTTGCTAGAACATCCGTGGACCATTATCGGCCTGACCGCCGCGATTATTGTCTGCAAGGCCGGACTAGTAACGATCTTAAGCATGATTTCTCGTAGCTCAATGATCGACTCTGTCAGGGCCGGTTTATATGTCGCCCAAGGTGGAGAATTTGGTTTTGTAATTTTAGCGCTGGCTGATCAGCACCATTTGGTGCCAGATGCTTTATCACAGCAAGTGTTAGCCAGTTTGATTTTCAGCATGCTGATTACGCCATTTTTAATTCGAGAAGCCGACTGGCTGGCCAAAAAGTTACCCAGTCAACCGTGGAAGCTCGATACCCAACAAACTCCCGAAGAAGTGGTGATTCGTGCCAGCACTATGCGCCAGCATGTTTTAATTTGTGGCTTTGGGCGTTCTGGCCAAGGGCTAGGCCGGTTGTTAGATCAGCTGTCTATTCGCTGGCTGGCACTCGACAGAGACCCGATACGAACTTCAGAATCACTGACTGCAGGTGAACGCGTGGTTTATGGCGATGCGAGCCACCGAGCTATTTTATCAGCAGCCGGTATAGAGCGCGCCAGTTTATTAGTGATCAGTTTTGATAACTGGAGCTTGGCTTGCAAGGTGATTAACCATGCTCGAAGTCTAGCACCTGAGATATCCATCTTGGTTCGCTGCCGCCGTAGCCGTCATCTAGATGAATTAATTGCAGCCGGAGCCAACTCCATTTTACGAGAAGGCGATGAAAGTACCTTGCAGTTGGCCAACAGAGTGCTGCAGCAACTAGGTACTTCACAAACTGTGATTGATGAATTAATTCACCAAACCCGCAATCAAGATTACCAATTATTACAGGGCTATTTGCCGGGTATTCGTCTAGAAATGCAAACCCAACAACCAAGGCGACACGCCATCACACTCGACGCCAATGCTTGGGCAATTGATAAACCATTAATCGATGTGAAACAGAAAATGAAGCGCGGCGGCGCGATCATCAAAACCATTCGCCGCCGTAACCGTAGCATTAACGCTGAGCAGGCTGACTTGGTATTACACAGGTTTGATACGGTGGTTTTACTTGGAAATCAGGAACAGATAGAAGCCGCAGAAGAAACCTTACTCAGCGGCAACTAAATTTGACCATTTTGAATTTTCCTAGTGCAGGTTTTGTTCAAAGCAGTTATCAATCTGCTTGAGGCTTTTCAGAAATGGCATGACATCCTTCAGACCCTTTTGACCCACAAAATGAATCCCCATACTGGCCAGTTCACATTTACCGGGCAATGGCTCGCCTTGCTCGATCATCTGACGAATTTTTGGCAAGAAAATAAACTGCAGCCACTGGTTAAATCCCATGGTGTCGCAACTAAAAGGCGCAGTACTAGCCATCGCTTCAGCAGATGGCATTTCTGTTTCCCACAAATCTTTCTGTTTCATTGATGCTTCCAGAGCATCTAAAGCACTGACTAGGCGATCCATAACACTTCTCACAATTCAATTACCCGGCATTTTACCAAATACAGTCATATAAGTTTCAACTGATTGTCACCGGAAAGTCCCATTAGCCAACCAACCTTGCTGTGACGCTTTGTTATATGGAATAGACCATGCGACACAATCAGCAGAACACACTACAAGTTGATGCTAGCGAGCAATTACCCGCGAAGTCGCTTTCGCAAACATCATCAAGCGCGACTCAATTGACAGCCATTTTTACCCGTGACCCGCTGTTAATCGAGCAAGCACAAAGGCTAAGGCACCGAGTATTTAGCGAAGAATATGGCGCTCAATTTGATCACCCTGAGCTAGATAAAGATCAGTTTGATACGATTTGCGATCACCTGCTGGTTTGCGACCAGCAAAACAAGATCATTGCCTACACCCGTTTAATCAATGATCAACAAGCCATCGAAATTGGCCATTTTTATTCCGAGAACGAGTTTGATTTGCAGGAAGTGAAAGCATTGCCGGGTAAAAAAATGGAGTTGGGGCGAACTTGCATTCATCCAGACTACCGAACCGGTGCAGGACTAACCACGCTGTGGAGTGCACTGACCAGTTACTTAGTTGAACACGATTATCAGTGGTTATTCGGCTGTTGCAGCATTCCGTTAGATGATAATTGCCATGCATTACATTCCACGCTCAATACATTACAAAAAAGTACCATTGGGCAATCTGAAACAGCCAATAATTATAGTGTTTCACCGGCTACCCCGCTGCCGTTTCATATTGAACGACAACTATCCCAACTGATCAATGCTGAAGACTGCTCTAACTTATCGAATAAAAAAAACAAAACACCACCTTTATTAAAAAGCTACTTACGCATGGGAGCCAAAGCAATTGGTGCACCCTGCTGGGATTCGGATTTTAATTGTGCCGATATTTTCATCCTAATGAATATTAATGACATGCCCGCCAAATACCTCAACCACTTCGCTCGCCATGTACTGCTGAAATAGGTGTTATTTATGATCAATCGATTATTAATCCAAGCTACAATTCCAATTAAGTTATTGTTGATTGTTTTTCTTTTAATTTATGGCTATTTCTTGGCGATATATGTAGCAATTGTAAAATGCCCACAGCAGCAACGACGACTTCAATTAAAATTAGCGCGACATTGGCAGCAGCTTTTTCTAAAGATTATTGGCGTTAAAGTAAAAACTTTTGGTCAGGCTCTGCAGCCGGGTAGCCTAGTAGTTTCTAACCATATATCCTGGTTAGACATTGTCATTACCGGTAGTCAGCAATCGGTATTTTTTCTGGCAAAAAGTGAAGTTCGGCAATGGCCACTAATTGGCAAGTTAGCCACGTTGGCCGGCACTTTGTTTATTAATCGCCAAGGACATTGCAGCCGTTCAATTAACCGACAAATCGCTGAAAGTCTGCACCGACAACAATCTGTTTTGATTTATGCTGAAGGCACTAGCAGTGATGGTCAATCGGTACTGAATTTTCATCCAAAACTTTTTAGCTCAGCCATTATCGCCAAAAAACCGATTCAGCCAATTTTGATTCAATACTTCACTGGCCAGAGCGCAGATTACCAAATTGCACCTTTTATTGGCGATGATACATTTCATCAGCACTTATTTCGCTTGTTAGCTGCACCGCCTATTACTGCCCATATTCATTATTTACCCTGCATCAATAGCGAGCTATTAACTGATGAAAATAATAATGCTCGCATATTAGCGCAGCAAAGTTGCATAAGCATTCGAGCGAAACATCAACATAGTCGTCATCAAATACAACAGCCTTCACCCGTAAAAGCCTTGCTAGATTCACTATGAATTGATTTTTTATTGATAGTTTCGATTGAGACTAGCGGGGCAGAGTCGTACTATGAGCTCCCTTTTCTTTTGTGTATTTATCCAGATGTTTGAATATCGCCAGTCAGACAAATTGTCTGACGTTTGCTACGACATACGCGGACCGGTTATGACTGAAGCCCAGCGAATGGAAGACGAAGGTACTCGTATCCTCAAGCTGAATATCGGTAACCCGGCGCCCTTTGGCTTTGACGCTCCAGATGAAATCATCAAGGACGTGATCCGTAACCTGCCGCATGCGCAAGGTTATTGTGAGTCCAAAGGTATTTTCGCGGCGCGTAAGGCGGTAATGCAATACTACCAGCAGAAAGGCGTACAAGATGCGGATCTGGATAACATCTGGTTGGGCAACGGTGTTAGTGAATTAATTTTAGTAGCAGTTCAAGCGTTACTGAACAATGGCGATGAAGTGTTATTGCCAGCACCGGACTATCCGCTATGGACTGCAGCTGTCAGTTTGGCCGGTGGCAAGCCCGTACATTATCGTTGTGATGAAGCGGCTAACTGGTATCCAGATATTCAAGATATCGAGTCTAAAATCACCGATAAAACCAAAGCTTTGGTGGTAATTAACCCGAACAACCCAACCGGCTCTGTCTATCCAAAAGCGGTGTTGCAACAACTGCAAGAAGTCGCTCGCAAGCATAATTTAATTGTCTTCGCCGACGAGATTTACGACAAAATTTTGTATGACGGCGCAGTGCATCACAGCATGGCCGCTTTGGCAGATGATTTGTTAACTGTCACTTTCAACGGTCTTTCTAAAGCATATCGCGCGGCAGGTTTCCGTTCCGGCTGGATGATGGTGACCGGCCCACGCCACAAAGCCAAAAGCTATTTAGAAGGACTAAGCACTCTTACATCAATGCGTTTATGCGCTAACGTGCCAGCCATGTTTGCCATTCAAACTGCATTAGGTGGCTATCAGAGTGTTAATGACTTGGTGTTGCCAATGGGGCGGTTGTACGAACAACGTGAAATTGCTTGGGAAATGATCAACAGCATCCCTGGGCTTAGTTGTACTAAACCTGATGGTGCGCTCTACTTATTTCCGAGAATGGATAATCGATTTGCCGTTAGCGATGACCGGCAGATGGTGTTGGATTTACTAAGAGAACAGCAAATTTTATTAGTAGAAGGCACCGCCTTTAACTGGCCGGAACCAGATCACTTTAGAGTGGTATTTTTACCTCGCAAAGAAGATTTGAACGAAGCCATGGGCAAAATCGGCAATTTCTTTGAAAACTATCGTCAGGCCTAATACGGAATAAGGATCGACACCAATATGGCAACTACCGGCGCATCGGCTAGAGAATGGCTAGAACAAAATGGCGCTAATGCGCCCATCGAAAAACTGGAAAAAATTCTCTCTAGTCTGCAACAAAAGCTAGAGCAAATGGATGAAACCAATCCAGAGCTTCAGGGTATTCTCGATGCGATTGATGAAATGGAAGGCTTTATTCTCCATCGACAAATGCCAGACGCTGCGGTACCGATCGAAAGTACCTCACTAGATAGCAGCCCAACTGAACAATCTGTTGCATTGGATACCTCTCAATTAGGTGACCCGGTGCTAGAAGACATAATCGCGCTGGAAGGCGAAGAAAAACAGCATAAATTTGCTTCACTGAAGCAACAATTAGGATTAACCACTATAAAGGCTCCAGTGAAACCTGACGCTGGTCAAAAGCCATAATTTGTTTAAGGTTACTCTAAAATAAAGATTCCCGTGACAGATACTCAGATGAAAAAACTACTTTTGATCTATGCCAGCTACGACGGGCATAGCGGTAAAATCTCACGTCATGTTTCACAGCATCTGCAAAGCCTTGCCCAGGTTCAGGTAGATGTCGCCGAGCTGAAAGATGGTAGTGAAGAGTTCCGGCTAGAAAATTACGATAGCGTCTTTATCTGTGCGCCAATTCGTTACGGGTTTCATTTATCGCCTGCAGCAGTTTTTGCTAAGCGACAACATCACCGCTTAAATACGATGCATAGTATTTTTTGCTCAGTCTGCTTAACAGCTCGTAAGGGTGAGAAAGGCAAAAAAACTAGCCAAAAATACATCACCAAGTTTCTCGACAAAGCTAATTGGCGGGCCACATCAGCACTGTCGGTTGCCGGTGCTTTATATTACTCAAAGTACACTTGGTACGACAAAATGATGATTCGCTTCATTATGTGGCTGACCAAAGGCGATACTGATACCTCACAAGATTATTGCTATACCGACTGGAAACAACTGGAAAGCTTTGCCCAATCTTGGCAAGACACTATTCTAGAAAAACCCTTACAGTCAGCATTAATCAAGTAGATCTTTAGAATATTAAAAAGCCGCGATATAGATAACTATATCGCGGCTTTTTTAGTTGTTAGTCGCTTATGTTTTTAACTGTTAATCACTTGAGCGATTAATTCACGATAAGTATTTTGCACCGATTTATTATGAATTGAGAAACGGTGCAACCATTTATGATTCTTTTCTACTTCAGATTCAATATCTGTTGCTGCTAATGCCTCGCTACAAGCCCCTGCACCTAAACCCACTTCAAACTCTGGGTAGTAATAACCAACTTCTTTCATCATTTCAGAGTTGTGAACTAAAGGCACACCTCTATACAGTGCTTCGCAATAAAGATAATTCAGCTCACAACCCCACTGGTGACCTAACAAAACGTCCGGTCTTTGGAAAGCTTCATCAAAAGTACAACGAGTAGAAAAATACATTTTTTTCGTTTCAGCCCACGAAGACTTTAAATTAACAGCGATATTATCTAAAAAATAAGGATCAGCATGGAACTCTGCGCCATTTACAATCGTAGCTCGACCAAAACTATCGGCATCATTTCGGAAAGTTTGCTCAATAATAGACATTGGAATTAATGCATTTTTTAACACACTAATATTAGGTTCCATAACATAAATATCTTTACACGATGGTCTTTCAGAGTTTTTAAATGGCTGGCCAATAAAATCTGGCTCCCATATATATGGACAAACCTTTACTTCAGTATCGTAAAGTGTCGCAAAATAACTTTTACCGAATGCTAAGTGTGGCGTTGTCCATAAAACATCAGGCTGGGAAATATGCAAGCCTGGCTGAAGCGTTGTGTTTAAAAACAACTGTTCCATATCGATAATCAAAGAACAGCCTAATCTTAATGAAACAATTTTCGCATTTGTTTTATTTTTAATGAGTTCTCGAACGGGTTTATCGATAGTGACTCCCGCTTCAAAAACCAAATCCATAGAAGTTTTCTTTTCATATAATGAAGCAGTAGTTTTTGCTCGATACTTCTTTCCGTGGAAATTAAACATAGCATCGTTAGGTTCTCCACCAGTTAAAAACCAAACTCTATGCCCTAGTAATTCAAATAAATCATAAAGAAATTTTAAGTTTTGTGAAATGCCATTGCTAAAAATTGCATAGTGCTGGTCTACATCATCTCGAAATGTGATCCCTATATTAAACCCCATCTAGCGGTCTCCTTATGCTAAAAAAGCCAGTCAACGATGCTGACTGGCTTTAAGTACAATCTTATGTTTATTCGGATGTTCAGACATTACCACTGATAAGAATAGCCTAATGCACCGGCAGTATTTGAGTTATCAAGCGAAGTACCAAAACTGAACTTCACAGTATGCTCATTGTAATCGCCATAGTTGTTTGACAGGCCAACAGCAACAGCAGACGAACTCTGGTAATTACCTAATGAGAATCCAAATGAACTACGCCCGTGCGTCGCTTGCGGAATATTGGCGAATGCCGATGAAATAGCAACGCCATCTAATAACAGCTCGCGGTTTTTTTGGCTATAAACTTCTAGAGCATCAATTCGACCGGTATTCTCTTGAATCAGACCATAATTTCGGTTGATATTTGCACCATTGGTTGCAATATTACTCTGGTTAATATCAACACGAGTATCTAGACGACTGACTTCAGTAGTCACCCTAGTATTGACTGTATCCACTCGGCCATCCAATCGATTTACTTGACTGGTCAGGGTCGTGCTAACGCCGTTCACTCGGCCATCCAATCGATTTACTTGACTGGTCAGGGTCGTGCTAACGCCGTTCACTCGACCATCTAAGCGGTTTACTTGGGTATTTACATGAGTGTTAACGGCATTTACTCGACCATCCAATCTGTTAGTTTGAATGGTCAAAGTAGTGCTAACACTCGTAAGACGACCCGTTTGAGTATTCAAATTAGAATTAACATTAGATAATGAAGTACTGACATTTCCAACAGTAGTAGAATGAGTAACCAAAGTTGAAGCATTCGTGCTAATGCTAGCTCCTTGGACAACATTGGTTGATGCATTCGTACTAATGCTAGCTCCTTGGACAACATTGGTTGATGCATTAGTGGCTGCGTCTGCCGCATACGCTGTTGTCGCTGCCATATTCAACAATATAACTGCACTTGAAGCTGCAAGGATAATTTTTCGATTCTGAGTTTTCATTGTTCACCTTCATTGATAATCTTGCTTACAAAAACTCGGAATTAAGATCCCACTTTTCTACCAAGACTCCCTGTCTGCTTACCAAGTCATTCAATTCGAGAATAAGTCTTGGCCAGAATTTCTTTAATCGCAAAAATGTTAGTCGTCATTACTTAAATCTTGAGACGTAGTTGACAAAAAACATTATTTTCGAGAACTGTAACATACTGAATTAAAACACCAACCAAAAAAAAATTAATACATTTACCATTGAAACATCGTTCGTCGCTTATTTCTTCACCCAAGACAGAATAGCCAATAAAATAATTAACAATGAAAACAATTAAGTAGAAAAACAAGGCTTTACTCTATTTTATTAGTTTTGTTTTTATAAGTATCTAATTAAAAAAACATCTCGAGTTTTTAAGAATGTTTTACTAAGCGCAGATATTGACTAATAACAATTACATTTTTATAGAAGAAGCTTAGCCTCCCTATTAATTAGCCAGCAGACAAGCGCAAGCATTCAATGGCGACACCTAGCTTGCGAAGCAACTTGGCCAATAAAACCAAATAGAAAAGGCAACAACAGACAAAAGCAAACCCTCATAATCAATCACCCTATTTCAGGTGACTTAACAAAACCATCAATTAACTAAACCGTCCCAATCAAACTCCTTATCTGTGCGGCGCTAAACAACTGACCGAAGTTACTTGTAAGCCTGTTTTTTTCTGATATTCTCGCCGCTCTTTTTCTCCCCCAAGTCCTATATGGACTGTAATTGGCAGGTGGTTATGGTTGATGGAAAAACAAGTCTCTCCCATCATCAAGCTGTCGAATGTCAGCAAACACTTCGACGGTAAACAAGTCGTTCATCCAATCGATCTAACAATCAATGATGGTGAATTCATTACCTTGCTCGGCCCATCTGGCTGTGGCAAAACAACTATTTTGAGAATGATTGCCGGTCTGGAAGCTCCAGATCAGGGTGAGATATGGCTTAAAGATCGTAAAATCACTCAGCTCGATGCTAGCCAACGTCCGATCAATACCGTTTTTCAAAGCTATGCCTTGTTCCCGCACATGTCGGTATTTGAAAACATTGCTTTTGGCCTGCGGATGCAAAAAGTAGCTGAGTCAGAGATACGACAACGCGTTAAAGAAGCACTGGAGATGGTTCGATTGCCTGACTTGGCAAACCGGAAACCCCACCAGTTATCTGGCGGTCAACAGCAGCGAATCGCAATCGCACGAGCGGTGGTTAATCGCCCTCGCTTGCTACTACTCGATGAACCGTTAAGTGCTCTAGATTACAAACTGCGTAAACAGATGCAAAACGAACTGAAAAGAATCCAGCGCGAGCTGGGTATTACTTTTCTGTTTGTTACCCATGATCAGGAAGAAGCACTTTCAATGTCTGACCGGGTTTTGGTGATGCGCAATGGCACAGTTGAACAATCCGGTACCCCTCGCGAGGTTTATGAAACACCTCGCAATATGTTTGTCGCCCGATTTGTAGGTGAAATAAACGTTTTCAACGGCAAGCTGATCCGTCGACTATCTGAAAATAGAATAAAAGCCGATGTAGATGGTTGGATTCGTTCGCTAAATTGCGACAATCAACAGCTGCAACCAGGTGATTCAATCAAGGTGCTATTGCGCCCGGAAGATTTAAGAATTAGTGATTGGCAAGATAATCAACCTGGGCTGGCGGGAACAATTGTTGAACGTAACTATAAAGGTATGACACTAGATTCAGTGATTAAACTGGATTCAGGGGAAACCTTACTCTCCAGTGAATTCTTCAATGAAGATGATCCAGATTTCGACCATGGGTTAGGGGACAGGGTACTAGTCAATTGGGTTGAAAGCTGGGAAGTGGTATTGCCAGATGAATACTAACCTAGGGTTCAAGCACATCAGCTTGGCATCGATGGCGATCTGGTTGAGTATTTTTGCCTTATTACCTGCCTTGATGCTGCTTCTCACTAGCTTTCTTAGCCAGGACAATCACCAGTTTGTGGCTTTGCCGCTGTCTTTAGATGGCTACCAACGATTATTTAACCCTTTGTATCTAGAAGTTTTTGCTCATTCATTAAAAATGTCAGCAATCACCACTTTATTCTGTCTGATTTTGGGTTATCCATTCGCTCAAATATTAGCCAGCATGCCACACAAAAAACGCAACTTAGCACTGTTTTTATTGATATTACCTTTTTGGACCAATTCACTGATTCGCACTTATGCAGTCAAAGCTGTTTTGGCCACCAAAGGCATTTTAAATAAGTCGCTACTCACACTTGGTATTATCGATACACCACTAAGGCTTGTTTACACTGAAAGTGCAGTAATTATCGGTCTAATTTATATTCTACTGCCATTTATGATTTTACCGCTTTATTCCGTTTTAGAAAAACAACCCCAGCAGCTATTAGAAGCCGCCAGGGATTTAGGTGCTAGTCGCTGGCAAAGCTTTTGGAGGATTACCGTTCCTTTGTCTATGCCAGGGGTAATTGCCGGCTGTTTGCTGGTGTTCCTACCTGCAATGGGCATGTTCTATACCGCAGACTTATTAGGTGGCGCTAAAAATCTACTAGTGGGTAATTTAATTAAAAATCAGTTTCTTGATGCCAACAACTGGCCATTTGGTGCCAGTATCAGCGTAATATTGACCTTGCTGATGGCACTACTGATGTATATTTATTATCGAACCAGTAAAGCAGTTGGCAATAAGGAGTTGCAATTATGATCAAGCAACTTCAAAAAACTTACTTAGCGATTATCTATTTATTATTATATATACCGATTGGCGTTTTGATTGTTCATTCATTCAATCAGTCTCGCTATAGTCATCGCTGGGGTGGCCTTAGTTTTAAGTGGTATGAAAAACTTCTCGGTAACGAAACCTTACTCAACGCAGCTTACAACTCGATTGTAGTCGCCTTTGTCTCAGCGACTTTAGCGGTAATCATTGGCAGCTTAATTGCTTCAGCATTGCATCGTTATCAATTTCGCGGTAAAAAAATTGCCGGTGGGTTATTGTTCGTTTTAATGATGTCACCCGATATTGTTCTAGCAATCTCACTGCTTATTTTATTTTTAATGCTCGGCATTCAATTAGGGTTTATTTCTCTACTATTGGCGCACATT
This sequence comes from Pelagibaculum spongiae, assembly GCF_003097315.1. Lineage (NCBI taxonomy): Bacteria > Pseudomonadati > Pseudomonadota > Gammaproteobacteria > Oceanospirillales > Pelagibaculum > Pelagibaculum spongiae. Next base: position 9,607 of record NZ_QDDL01000017.1, on the reverse strand, counting down.
ACATTTTGCTTGCCATATGCTGTGATCACTATTTATTCTCGCCTAAGCACTATGGATAATCAGCTGTTAGAAGCAGCAAAAGATTTAGGCGCTAGTGAGCTACAAAGCTTAATTAAAATTGTATTACCGCTCGTATTGCCGTCTTTAATTTCTGCTTGGTTACTCAGTTTTACCCTTTCATTGGACGATGTGATTGTCAGCTCATTTGTCACAGGTCCTTCATATGAAATATTGCCCTTACGGGTTTACTCGATGGTTCGACTAGGCGTGACACCAGAAGTCAACGCATTAGCCACCATTATGTTGTTGTCATCACTTGTTTTAGTTGTGTTATCCCAATGGATATCTAGGAAATCTCTATCATGAAAAAATTCCTCTGCCTGATTGCCGGCCTAATCACCCTTGGAACCAGTTTGGTCGCCCAAGCTCAGGAAACGGTTTATTTCTATAACTGGTCTGAATATATTCCAGAAGAAATCCTAAGTGATTTCACCAAAGAAACTGGCATAAAAGTGGTTTACACCACTTATGACAGCAATGAATCAATGTATGCCAAGCTGAAATTACTGGATAAGAAAAACAGTTATGACCTAGTGGTACCTTCCACTTATTTTTTAAGCAAAATGGCCAGTGAAAAACTATTACTGCCATTGGATAAATCACTGCTAGGTAATTTCAAACATCTCAATACAGAATTACTTAATCGTCCATTTGACCCGATCAATCAATATAGCGTGCCTTATCTTTGGGGTAGCACCGGCTTGGCGGTGAATAACGAAGAGCTAGATGGAAAAACCATTACATCATGGCAAGATCTGTGGAGACCAGAATTCAAAGGTCAGGTACTACTGCATAATGATGTGCGTGAAGTTTTCCACATGGCATTAAGTATTTTGGGCTACTCAGGCAACACCCAAGATCCTAAGCAAATAGAACAGGCTTACCAAAAGCTGACTGAATTAATGCCTAATGTTCGCGCCTTTAATTCAGATGCACCGAGAATTCCATATATAGAAGGTGAAGTTAACCTAGGCATGATCTGGAATGGTGAATCTTATATTGCACGGAATGAAGGTTTTCCTTTGCAATATATCTATCCATCTGAAGGGGTTATTTTATGGATGGATAATCTAGCGATTCCTGCTAATGCTAGAAATCCAAAAGGTGCACATCAATTAATCGAATTCCTACTGCGCCCTCAGGTCAGCAAGCAAATTGCTGAGTATGTCGGTTATGCCACACCAAACACCGCAACCATGAAATTACTTGCTCCGGAAGTTGCTAATGATCCGAGCATTTATCCTTCGCCAGAAATTCTCAAAGCAGGTGAATTCCAGGTGGATGTAGGCGATGCGGTCAGCATTTATCAAAAGTATTGGGAGCAGTTAAAAACCGGTAACTGATCTCCATCATTTCCTGTAGGAATCCGGGGTTGCATTCGCTAGCCCCGGCCCTACAATAGTTTCCTTTACGAAAAGTTAGATTAGCTGTTAGCTCGCTTGGTGAGAGCCTAGTGAAGGTTTAAGACGATTTTTGTTAAGAAATGATCGTTTTCAAACAACAGCTTGTTCTGCGTCATCGCATACGCACCTCAAAAGAAGTAAATTTCGAGTGTGCCTTTAGTGTTATTTAGAGTGTGGAAATCCAAATGATTAAAATTGCAATTAATGGTTATGGTCGTATCGGTCGCAACGTACTGCGTTCTTTATATGAAAACGGCCGCACAGAAGAATTCCGTATCGTTGCTATCAACGATTTGGGTGATGCGAAAACCAATGCGCATCTGACCCAGTATGACACCGTTCACGGCCGTTTCGCTGAAACTGTAACTGCGACTGACGACGCACTGATGATCGCGGGTCATGAAGTTAAGATCTTCGCTCAACGTGATCCTGCTTTATTGCCATGGGCTGAGCTGGAAGTTGACGTTGTTCTGGAATGTACCGGTATTTTCCGCTCTAAAGAAGCTTGCCAGGCACACATCGATGCTGGCGCTAAGAAAGTCATCGTTTCAGCTCCAGGGCAAAATGTTGACGCGACCATCGTATATGGCGTTAACGAAAGCGAAATAACTGCAGACATGACCGTTATCTCTAACGCGTCTTGTACTACAAACTGCCTGGCACCAATCGCCAAGCCATTAAACGACGAGTTGGGCATTGAGTCTGGCGTGATGACCACCATCCACGCTTACACTAACGACCAAGTGCTAACTGACGTTTATCACACTGACTTGTACCGTGCACGTGCGGCAGGCCTGAACATGATCCCTACCAAAACCGGCGCTGCAGAAGCGGTTGGCCTGGTAGTACCAGAGCTGCAAGGTAAGTTTGCAGGTATGGCGGTTCGTGTTCCTACTGCTAACGTTTCTTTGATTGACTTGAACTTCATCTCTGGCCGTGACACGACGGTTGAAGAAGTGAATGCAATCATCGAAAAAGCAATGGGTCAGGGCAACATGGGTAAAGTGTTACACGTAAACACTAAGCCATTAGTTTCAATCGACTTCAATCACAGCGCATTCTCTTCAAACTTTGACGCGACTCAAACTCGAGTACAAGGCCGTCTGGTTAAGGTAATGAGCTGGTACGACAACGAGTGGGCTTTCTCCTGCCGTATGTTAGACACTGCTAAAGCGCTGATGGAAGCGAAGTAGTCGTCATAGCTTTAAAAAGCGACCTTCGGGTCGCTTTTTTTATGTCTGCAATATTTAGCATTCTTCACTACCGATAAAAAAATTCAATGTGAGTTTACTCACTATTTCTTGGCCTTCTTTTTCGAGATATCTAATTATCAGCCAAAATCTACTTGGGCTATTTTAGAAGGATCGACCCGTGAAAAATAACGTATCTATATCAGAGCAAATTCAGCGCTATGCACTGAGTCCTGAAATGCATCAAAATATCATTGAACCCATCTTGAAATCCGGCAAACTAGAAAATCCTCTGCAATTTCTAGATTTGTTAAAAATGCTAAACAAACAGCTTTGGGAAAGTACCTCAACGAATCAGCAACAAGTGAATCAAGGCTTATCTGAATTAGCAGAAATTTACCGTTTCACTGTAACGCTTGGCCAAAGCGTACATCTTTGCGAGCATACTAAGCCGCACTTCGGCGTCCAGGAGTTAGAAGTAGAGACCAACCGATTAGAATATTCAGAATCTGACGATGCAAGTTTGCTCGAACATATTTCACGCGCAGCAGCCAGCATTCATAAACCCAGCAGTAGAAAAACTCGGGTTAAATCTAGGGAAAAAGTAATCGACATCGTTTTGCCACAGCGAGTCGATAAACTAGGGATAGATGACGAAATTGATATGGCAACTCCAATCGCTCACTTCAAGCAGATCATCAAACAAGCACTTGACCAAAGCTACCAAGAAAAAAATGAACAAGTTGAACTCGCAGAGCTTTATTCGATCACTGATAAAGTCATCATTTCAACACCAATATGCAATTTAAGCTATCGCATCGATAGTGCTGGAAATGTATCTTATTCGGGAAGCAGCCTCTCAAACACTCCTCCTCAGTTGGCACGAAAATCATTGATGGCGCGCCATTGGAAGTCTTTGCACCACAAAGCTTCCAATAAGCCGCTTGCAGAACGAAAAAAAGCTGCTGAAGAAGGAATCGAATTTACCCCCACATTAATGACCGCCTAGCGAATATAAGGTGCTGGCTATTACTTGAAAAAAGCCAGCATCACCCCTATTTAACACTCAATAGTTATTGTTTGGTTAAATCATGCGTAGTTTGCTTATCTTCTTCATTTTGGTCCCTCTACTTGAGATGTTCCTATTGATCCAGGTAGGGTCTTTAATTGGAGCATTACCTACTATTGGGTTAGTCATTTTAACTGCCACGGTAGGCATCCATTTAATTCGTCAGCAAGGTTTCAGTATCCTCTCCCGTTACCAACAAAAACTAGCTGGCGGGCAAATGCCTGGTAATGAGCTGATCGAAGGACTGATGCTGGCATTTGGTGGTGCACTATTGCTAACACCTGGCTTTTTCACTGATGCCATTGGTTTTGCGATGGTCATACCAGTAACTCGTCAGAAAATAGCCAGTTACATGAAATCTAGAATCAAAATTGCCACTCCTGTATTTACCAATCCGTCAGCCAATCAAACAGATTCACCCCACAGATCAGATCAAGGCAATATTATTGATGGTGAGTTTAAAGAACTGGATCGCTAGTTGATTCAGCGCACCTAAATTCCTTTGCCTGCGCAATAAGATGGCCGCCCTCTGAAATGCGCACTGTGCAGGCAACTCTCTTGTATAAAACAGTATTTGATTATCCGCTTTGCTGCCGACTTCTTTACAGTCTGGGCATGATTGGGCTGAAAATATCTGGCTGGAAAATCGAAGGGATTACCCCAACCCAGTCTAAGTTTGTACTGATTGCTGCGCCCCATACTAGCAACTGGGATTTTCCAATTGCGATGGCAGTTGCATTCCAACTTAAATTGGGCGGTTTTTGGTTAGGCAAATATGCGCTATTCAAAGGCCCTTGCAAGTATTTATTCCGCTGGTTAGGTGGCATTCCTATTCGTCGTAATAGCAAAACAAAATTTGTTGAACGCGCAGTTTGCTTGTTTAAAAATCGTCGCAAGTTCGTATTAGCACTTTGTCCCGAAGGCACTCGCTCAGAAACTACTCACTGGAAAACCGGCTTTTACCACATTGCATGCGAAGCAAAAGTGCCAGTAGTACCAGTATGCATCGACCGCCAGAATAAAATCGTTACTCTAGGTGCAGCCCGAGATATGACAGGCGATCAATCTAGAGACTTAGCTCGACTGGTGCAATTTTATAAAAGCCATTCGGCACCGGTTCCTAGAGATTACCAAAATCTAGTAGGCAGTAAATCCAGATAGGTTAGACTAACAATCAACCCGAAAAGCAAGCCGACTATGACCTCTCAAGACGAACACTGGATGCGCCATGTAATTTCTTTGGCGCGAAACGCTGACCAGATGGGTGAAGTGCCTGTTGCCGCAGTATTGATTTCTGATGACAACCAGATTATTGCTGAAAACTGGAATCAACCCATCTCCAGCTGTGACCCCACTGCGCATGCAGAAATCAAAGTACTGCAACAAGCAGGTAAAAAATTACAAAACTATCGCCTTTTGAACACCACGCTCTACGTCACCATGGAGCCTTGCATTATGTGCGTTGGTGCACTAATTCATGCCCGCGTTTCAAGGGTAGTCTTCGGTGCTTATGAGTATAAAACTGGGGCTGCGGGCAGTGTTGAAAACTTATTTCAAAGTGCTGCCAGTAATTTTCAGATCGAAGTAGATGGTGGCGTATTAGCGCCCGAGTGCAGCCAGCTCATTTCAGATTTTTTTGCGCGACGCCGCCTTGAAAAACGCGCTGAAAAATTAGCTGCCCGCACATCCAAAAACTAACTCTAGTCAATTACTAGCAAGTTTATCCTAACAATATCTCCGCTACTGCCGTTAACCCCTGTATTAATCTGGTTATCAACAACTCAGTTTTGGAGCGTCCTCAATGAATTTGAAAACAAGGATAGGGCTCGGCATAACCGCCTGCATACTGCTCACTTTTTCGGTAATTTTTGGTGTAATCAACTGGGTTAGTAAACCAAAACTAATTGAACAGCAAGAACATTTAGTCGCTACAGCTAGCAAAGTCATTCAAGAAAGATTACAAGGCCGAATCATTCAAATTGAAGCCTTAACCGGCGCGATCTCATCAGAAGCCTCTACCCTGCCAAAAGACTTTCAATTATGGAAAGGCGCTTTAAATCAATTAATCGATAATTATGGTGACCAAGGAATTAGCGGCGGCGGTGTTTGGCCTGAACCTCGCGCATGGGATTCTATTTCCGAAAAACATAGCTTTTTCTTCGCTCGTGATGGCGGTGGAAAACTAGTATTTCTTGATGATTTTAATGCCTCTGATGCAGCACCATATTTCCAGGAAAGCTGGTATTCCAGCGCAAAAAACCTAACACCAGGTAAGTGTGTATGGTCTGAACCTTATTATGACTCGATAGCAAAAATCACTATGGTTACCTGTTCAGTTGCGATCTATAGAGAAAATACATTCTGGGGTGTAAGCACTATTGACCTTTCTTTAGCTAAATTAAAAAGCGCTCTAGATAAAGCAGTGCAAGAAGTTGGCGGTTATTTAATGATTGTCGATCAAACTGGGCAATTACTGGCAATTAGCGGTCAAGATATTGGTAATGGTGGATTACTAAATCAATCGGAAATCATCCGTGCAATGCCATCTATTGAACCGGTTTTAAGCCAACTTGGTTCGAGTAAAAACCAGCCACTAAAGCGGGTTAGAATTGATGCTGACGATCGTCTTTCAGGTCAGGCATCTCTCGCTACTTTAATTAATGTTCCCAACGTAAATTGGAGTGTTATTGCCGTAGTCCCGCAAAGCCAAGTAGAAAGCTTGGTTGGTAGCATGCTGTCCCAACTGTTAATTTGGGTTGCCATACCTATGTTGCTAATGCTAGTTGCTGGTGTAATCGGTACATCAAGAATTCTCAGCTTAATTTCAGAAACTGCATCACAAATTAAAGCCCTAGCCCATGGCGGCAAGCAGCAACAAATTCAATTAGCGATCCATCGCAATGATGAAATTGGCGCATTACGTTCAGCAGTTAATGAATATAGTGAACAATTAAATCAATGGTTCCAGCAACTTCATGGTGAATCGGTTAAATTGGCTGATCAAGCAGGTCAAGTCGGCAAACTAAGTCATCAACTCACTGGCAGCGCTGAAAAACTGAATGATGAAAATACATTGTTGGCTAGTAGTGTTACTCAGTTGAATACTGCCGCCAGAGATGTTGCACAAAATGCTAGCGAAGCCGATCACACGACTCGAAAAACTTTTGAAACTTTAGGTGATGGCAGAGAGTCATTGCATGAGGCTGAAGGTGCGATTGATAAGCTTTCAAATACTCTGAAACAAACCGCTAATGTGGTCGCAGAACTTGAAAATGACAGCCAAAACATCAGCCAAGTTTTAGATGTTATTAAATCGATTGCTGATCAAACTAACCTCTTGGCATTAAATGCTGCAATAGAAGCAGCCAGAGCCGGTGAAGCCGGACGAGGCTTTGCTGTTGTTGCTGATGAAGTTCGATCGCTGGCAGCAGAAAGCCAATCTTCAGTAGGCAAAATTGAAGATATTATTGGCCGCTTACAGCAAGCATCATCTAATGCAGTTAAAACCATGAGTAATGGCCAACAATTAAGTGATGAAACTCGATCTAAAGCCTCAGAGGCAGGCAATGCAGTGCAAGCTGCTGTTGATAGCTTTAATGAGATTACCGCTAAAGCATCACAAATTGCAGTAGCTGCTGAAGAACAAGAAGCGGTTGCCCGTCAACTTGATGAATTAGTTCATCGAGTACAACGCTTGGCAGAAACCAACAATGACGATGCCCAACAAATGCTACAGCAAAGCGAAGAGATTCAAGCGATGGCTAAGCGACTAGAATCTTTTTAATTGAGCATGTGTTTGAAACATTAAAAGGAAAGCTTCGGCTTTCCTTTTTTATTGTGAGAGCATCGAAATACCTGCAAATAGCGACCAAAAATAATCAACTGAATTCAATAAAAAATACTTTTTGTCAAATAAGCGGAGATAACAGCATAAGAGACAATCGCGGTGAAATAATTGGCGTACGATCACAACACATTTTGCCTTGGTGGGTTCTTTCATGTGAATTACACAACTAACCTTCTTATCAAATCAGAATTAGTTATTCTGAAAACTTCCCTTTGACCAACCACTCTTCCAAATACTCAGATGAACAATCGATACCATAACCACGAACATCATGAGCTAAAGCGCACATGGCCATTAAGGGTAATGAGCGATAGCTGTCAGATATCAATTCGCAGTCTTCATCCATCATATAATGCGCTCGATGGTGTTGCAGTGAATCCTGTAACTCATCCTGAAAAGCTTTTTCGCCGTCTTTGGTATAAATATGACTTAGCAATTTTGCTATTGGTAGCCAAATACTATGGCAATATTCCAACCGCATCATATTGCCATCAAAAGACTCAACAGTAGAAGATTCCACTACCTCACTCAGTAGCTTAGGCATATCAGAATTTGCCCCTTTAGTGATATCTAAAGCAACACCTTTGAGTAGTCGGTGTAATGCTATGTCAAAAGGGTCTGATGACATGTCAGAAGCCTTAATATAAAAGTCTTCATCAAATTCACATAAGCGCCGTAAATCATCGGTTCGCCTTAACAAAATTGCCAACACAAAAATTCGACTCAAGCCCGACAGGCCAAGGGAAGATACTAGACTGGGCGACGCTTTATTTACATAAGTACGCCCTTCAATCTGGTATTCCAACTCAAGGTCAGCACAACCAAAAGTGGCCGAATGAGCAAGGTCTACCGATACGATCCAGGTATCAAGCATCAGATGGTAATAACGCAATACATCAGACCTGGCTCCACCAAGTGCCATACAGTCATTGGCTACTCGGGAAAGTTCATTGTTCCACAGACTGTTACCGCAGGGGCCTTTCTTTTCCATGACTCCGCCAGGTAAAAAGGTTTTCCATCCTTCGTCAAAATTAATTAGGTCATTTTGAACAATGAATGCCTTAAGTGGTTTATTGTGAATACAAATTTCCGTTTGGCGATCAAGCTTACTGGTATTCATTAACAAACTCATTATTAAAGAGAAAAACGTGTTATTTCAGTATGATCAGCAACTTGACCAGACGAAGCACTAATAGGTTTGCGGATTTTATAATAATCGAAAAGGTTGTTTGCATCTTATTATTTTATCAAGAAACGCTTACACCCCTTTCTGACTTACAGGATCAATATTGTGATTATTTTCTGAGCGTATAAAAAATTTAGACTCTACCGAATCTGTGATTTTCTCTTTGGCGCTTAGCGGTGACGAAACACAAAAATGTGTAAATGTCGCGCTGCCATGGATGGCAAAGAGCGACCACATTCACATGGCCAAGCCCCACACTACCCTCGGCGCTAAATGGTTTTATTTCTGCTAAATTCGGGAATAGCGGATGGATTCAGGTGATTTTCGATAGATACCAATCGGCGCTGGAATGCTTGAGTAAACGTCGTACCGGCATCCTGCCTCTATACAACATATATTCCATCTCTGGAAATAAATCTAGTGCGGCCATCGGCGCTAAGCAGTTTTACTTCTATAGATTCAAAAACATGTCGGCTTGGAGATTATATTTAATGCCCGCCCAGCTATATACGGATTTTAAATCCACCATGGTCAAGTTGCAGCTCGCTAACGCTCGGTGTCAACCTACCGAAGATTCACCTAAAATTCATTGCTTGGCATCGTAGTAGCCGTAGGCGCGAGCGACGACATCCGAGGATTGCAACGGGTTCAGGTGGCTGTTTTTTCTTAAATCACTTTTTTGCAGACATAAAAAAACCCGACTGCTTTTCAGCAATCGGGTTTTGTTTGGCGCTTGGCGGTGACCTACTCTCACATGGGGAAGCCCCACACTACCATCGGCGCTAAGTGGTTTCACTTCTGAGTTCGGGATGGATTCAGGTGGTTCCCACTCGCTATTGCCGCCAAGCAAAC
>NZ_QDDL01000016.1 GCF_003097315.1 Pelagibaculum spongiae | reverse complement strand
CTCGGTTTCAGCGATGGTTTTATTAATTTCGATTGAGTCCATGCGGTTATTATCGCACAGGTTTTCAGGGTGGTTTTTTTGTCTCTGAGGCTTACTGTGGCGACTTTTTAGAAGCGGAATGCTGATGTGCTATTCTGAGCAAAAAACATTGATAATCAGGTGTGTTAATAGCAGTTTAATGCGGCGTTTAAGTGGTATTCTGAAAGAAGTGCTTAAATTCGGGAAAATATAAAAAAACCTGTCAAGCGATTTTTATATTAAATTGTGCTGAATGGTTACAAGTTACAAGACTTGTTATGGGATAACATATACAGCAGCCTTCAACATTCCCAGTCACCTACAACTAAACCTAAAGTCTCTCGTTTTAAATTATTATTGCGAGAATACTTTTTCAGCAATTTCCACTCACTTGATACTAGCCAACTCTATGAAGTTATTTCATCGGAAATCCATCCTGCTACTATGTCACAAATTACGGCGTGTCTAGTTTTCTTAAATAGTGGCGGTAGCCCAACAGCTTTCCCCAAGCGAGGTAGTGGAATCGATTTTTATGATCAACACTATCTAATAAAACTATCTGAATACATTAAAAAAATGCATTTAATGACAAAGGTGTAATTTCACCTAACAATTTAATTACAATATTTTGCCACTCTTTAAATGCTTATGGCTCTCGTTTCGCTATGACTGACTCACACCGTGGTTTGTTTTTGAGCCTGTCAGATTCAATGACCCATAATGAAATGAAAATGTCTGTAAACCTTGGAAAGCTTTTACAAAACAATAGCTCGTCCATCATTATTTTTGCGACCAATAGCAATCTTACACAAGTGAATTGTATGGCATTATCCTAGTCTAAAAAATACGTTTGTATTATGAATTGCATGTTACCAACAGGGTTTGAAGTCGGTTTAATAGACATCTCAAACAATATAGATGCACAAACATTCAGGAACAGACTGAACAACCTTATCAGCCGCAGCTTGGGGCTCCTTCCTAGAGGGGTAAGCCACTATCATTACGCAATATTAGAACAGACCCGGCCAACGCCAACACTTCGTCGAAATGCATTCCTTTCCAGATAGCTCTACTTATAACTCTTCCATAAATAATCAAACTGTTTTTTAAATTCACTCACTAGCTTGGTATGGCCAGTAATTACTAGGTTTTCCTGGTTTTTTTCTGATGCGGTTCGCGTCCAGTTAAAACTGCCATTGACTAATAGCGCATCATCAACCAAAGCAAATTTGTGGTGCATATGCCACGGTGTTTCATCCAAGCGGACAGGAACGCCTTGCTCTTTCAGAAAAAACACATCACTACCTCGATCATTGGCCTTATCATTATCAGTAATCACTCGTACCTGAACACCGCGCTGATGTGCTTTTAAAATAGCATCGGTGATTCGGTCATCTGAAATAGTAAATACACAAATATCTAAGCTGGCTCTAGCATTGCTAAGCGTTTCGATTAAGCGTTTTAGGCAATTCTGACCCGGACTAAAATCGACGGTAGGGGAAATTTCAGTTTTACTCGCCGCTTTATCAATCGTTTTTACTACCTGCTCAAGCCACCGAAGATGAATTGCAGCATCTTCGCCCCCCTTTTCCACTGGCTGGCGAACCAGCTCAAAAGCCTTATTACGTAAATAGCGAATATCAGCAATTGGCAACTGCCCAGCCAGCGCTCGCAACTCACTTTTTTCCTGAGCATCAAGGCGGAAGTCTTCCAGTGTTTGCACCAGATGCTGCTCTAACTGCTGATAATGCATACTTGTAATCCTCTGAAGCGTTTGCTTTGAATCACACACGCTAGAATGATGGTTCGGCAAGACCGACCACCGTTATATTGCTTTATTTGTCACGATTTCAACCATTCGCTCTGCCAATTAACAACCAGTTAACTCTATTAACTTCGCTTTCGACTTTCTATTACGACTTAATAGTCACTATTTATGTTCGTATTTCACATTTATCCATTTGAAAAGCTCTTTTTCTAGTCACCAATCGCGCACTATTTTTTTGATAGAAACAATAATCACTAGAGAAACCTCTCATAACTGAAGTTATTAAACATTTTTTGTTTTTTTAATGATATGCATCAGGTTATATTGGTTGAACCAATTAAATTAAAACACCCATAAGTTAGTTTGTAGTTTTTTTTCAAATAGTTGCAAAGAACAGGTACCTCTTTATTTCCTAGAGACTACCTCGTTATACGACGAATAAGCGTCAAATAGAAAAATAGTTAAAAGCTATGAAAACTTTAATTACGATTATTATTAGGTAAGCACGTTTTTGATAAAAATACTTAAATAACAAATATTTATTGTAAAGACTTTCTTTTACGAACAAAAGAAGTCACCACTTGATCATAAACCAACAACAAAAACTAGCTTGATCTGTGTCAAATGAAAAAACCAGATTCTAGATAGATTTTTAACCAGACGATGTTCGAGAAGCTTTTCCAAAAATACAGAAATCGCCACTCGACACATTTTGAGAACATCCTTAACACAAGGTGTGATAAGGATAATCTAGAGTCTCACTTTGGCGTTCTCACCCCATTGTTTACAGGCGTTGCAAGCAATCACCGGCATCACAGATGACCGGTCGCATCAGGAGATGAAAGATGTACATCCTTTCCATTGACCAGGGCACTACCAGCACTCGTGCAGTTTTATTCGACAAGCAAGGCTTACCAGCCGGTGTTGCTCAGCAAGAGTTTACTCAATACTTCCCTGCTGACGGATATGTTGAACATGACGCAGAAGAAATCTGGGCAACTACCGTTACTGTTTGTAAAAAAGTAATGGCTGAAAAAGGTATCAGTGCTTCTGATATCGCTGCGATCGGCATTACCAACCAACGCGAAACAACTGTCGTATGGGATGCAGAAACAGGCAAGCCAATTCACCACGCTATTGTTTGGCAAGACCGCCGTACTGCACCTTTATGTAAAGAATTACAAGCTGCTGGTAAAGCAGATATGGTCAGCGATAAAACGGGTTTGCTGCTAGATGCTTATTTCTCAGCAACTAAAATTGCTTGGCAATTAGACAACGTCGAAGGCGCTCGTGAATTAGCTGAAGCCGGTAAATTACGCTTTGGTACTGTTGATACCTTTTTGCTATGGCGTTTAACTGGCGGGAAATCTCACAAAACAGACGCAACCAATGCTTCTCGCACCAATCTGTTCAATATTCATACCCAAGAATGGGATCAAGAATTACTCGATTTATTCCGAGTGCCTGCTTGCATGCTGCCACAGGTTGAAGACTGCTCAGCTGACTTCGGCGTGACCGACCCTGAATTATTTGGTGGTGAAATTGCGATTACCGGCATTGCCGGTGACCAGCAAGCAGCATTATTCGGCCAAACTTGTTTTGAAGAAGGCGAAATCAAAAGCACCTACGGTACTGGTTGCTTTATGATTTTGAACACCGGCGACAAGCCGCTGAAATCAAAAAACAAGATGTTAACTACTGTTGGCTTCCGTTTAGATGGCAAAACTACTTACGCGCTGGAAGGCTCAATCTTCAACGCCGGTACCACCATTCAATGGTTACGCGACGGTTTACGTCTATTCCCCGATGCCGTTGTTACAGAATCTCTAGCCAATAAAGTCGGCGATAACCCTGGCGTTTATCTAGTACCTGCATTTACCGGTCTGGGCGCGCCTTACTGGGATCCAAACGCACGTGGCGGCATCTTCGGACTAACTCGTGACACAGGCATCAAAGAATTAGTAACAGCCGGCCTGCAATCTGTTTGCTATCAAACTAAAGATTTGATGGAAGCAATGGCTGCCGATGGCGTTCGCCCTAAAGCATTACGCGTAGATGGCGGCATGGTTGTTAATAACTGGGTTTGTCAGAACATGTCTGATGTTTTAGGCATTACCATCGACCGTCCAGTGGTTACTGAAACAACTGCTCTCGGTGTTGCATACCTAGCAGGCCTGAGAGTTGGTTTCTTTGAATCACTCGATGCACTGAAGCAACACTGGCAATCAGATCGCCGCTTCGAAGCTAAATGGGATGACGAGAAACGCTCAACTCATTATGCTGGTTGGTTAGACGCAGTTGACCGTGTTCGTACCGACAAGTAATGACTCTTTAATAATCAGGCTGGCTATTTAATTATTATTTTAGCCAGCCTGATTAATTTCACAGATTTTTTCGGAGGCGCGGTATGTCCCCCTTTATAGCTGAAATTCTCGGCACATTTTTTCTAATTTTGTTTGGTGGCGGTGTTGTTGCAAACGTCGTCTTAACTGGCACCAAGGGTAACAACTCCGGCTGGATTGTTATTACATTTGGTTGGGGCTTTGCAGTATTTACCGGTGTCGCAGTGGCAGGGCCATTTTCTGGCGCACACTTAAACCCGGCAGTGACGATTGGTTTAGCGGTCGCAGGCTTATTCCCATGGGCTGATGTTGGAACCTATATCGTTGCTGAAATGATCGGCGCCATGTTAGGTGCTCTGGGTGTATTTGCTTGTTATAAAACACACTTTGATGCAACTGAAGACAAAGGCTTAAAACTAGCAGTTTTTTCAACTGGCCCAGCCATTCGCAATACCGCCAACAACTTCATTAACGAAGTCATCGGCACCTTTGCACTGGTATTTGTCATTCTATATTTATCTGGCCCGACCTTTAGTGCAAACGGCCTAGAAAATGTACAAATCGGTTTAGGTACTTTAGGCGCATGGCCTGTAGCAGTATTAGTGACCGCGATTGGCCTCTCTCTGGGCGGCACCACCGGTTATGCAATCAACCCTGCTCGTGACCTTGGCCCACGGATTATGCACGCCATCTTGCCAATCAAAGACAAGGGCGATAGCGATTGGGGCTACAGCTGGATTCCAGTCGTTGCACCGATTGTTGGTTGTATTATTGCAGCGTTATTATGGAAAGCTCTGGTTTAAATATTAACTGAGCTTAATTTTTAATCCGAATAAAAAACCGGCCTCAATAGGCCGGTTTTTATGTCCAAGGATGGACTGTATGTCGCAAGGAAGCAGGGATGCTGGTACGACGATGTCCAAGGACGGACTGTATGTCGTAAGGAAGCAGGGATGCTGGTACGACGATGTCCAAGGATGGACTGTATGTCGTAAGGAAGCAGGGATGCTGGTACGACGATATCTAAGGATCGTAGCTCTTTCTGCCAGCAATGTTTTTTACTATTCGCTTAATGCTCGTTGATAACGTATTTCGGTAAGCAACAGATTTTCTAGATACTTTTCTGTTCCATCAGCTTCAAAACCCATCTTGTCGTAAAATGCTCGTGCAGAGTAATTTTCTTGCAGAACCCACAGCATGACCTTTTCGAACCCTGATGCTTTTAGCGTTTTGATTGCTTGAGTAAACAACTGAAAGCCTACACCTCTACCGACGTGTTTTGGATCGAGATAAATTGAAGTAATCTCGCCTACTTTTTCAGAGTTTTGATCTGAATCTCTGCAGCGGCAAATATGGACAAAACCAATAATTTGTTGGTTGTCCACTGCGACAAAAAGATCACCCAGAGATTGTTCAAGAATTTTATTCCAAGACACCTTTCTTTTTTCAACATCAAGACCGTCAAGAAACGACTGATTAATAATGCCTTTGTAAGCATGTTGCCATGACAGCACATGTATCTTTGAGACTTCAGCTACGTCTTTTTTTATTGCTTTTCTGATCATAACGGAATAATTGCGCTTTATATTCTTAGTGCACTAGAGTCATTTACCAGCACTATTTTTAGGTCTGAGTACCAAATAGAGCAATGGTCCGATTGAAACAAATGTCAATGTTAATAATGCATAGGGCAACCAATGCTTAATTGTTTTCCCTCTACCTTTTATATCGTGATACATCCAAATAAGAGCTAAAATCGCCATGATGTACAAATCAACAACTACCTGTGCAGTATCTGGGCTGGATATCAATTGATAACCAAAACTGAGCAGAGATTGTTCTGCAATTGACATCGTATAACCGGTATAGCCAGCAAACGAAATTAATAGGATAAGGCAAACATTTCTCAGGTTCATAATTCAATTCCATTTGATTATTCATGATTGGCAGCCCAAACACCAACGATGAAGACATTGATGTTTTTGAACTTCTTTTCCTCTGCCTTCAATACGTCTACAAAGACCAAAGATTAACTTAGGTAGGTTGATTAGAACTAGCCTTAAACAACCTACCGATATACCACCACCGGCAGATTATTTTGCCGACAAGTTGCTTCAAAACTATTCAGCATTAAACCGGCAATAGTCATTGGGCCAACGCCGCCAGGTACTGGGGTAATCGCTGCTGCTTTTTCGCTGACCGATGCAAAATCAATATCACCAACCAAACCACCTTTGCCTTGTTTAGCGGTTTGATCCCAGGTTAATCCGACATCAATTAACACTGCTTCAGCTTTTACCCAATCGGCTTTCACCAATTTTGGTGCACCAGCTGCGGCGATAATAATATCTGCCTGTTGGCACAAAGCAGCCAAGTTTTTAGTCTTGCTATGGGCAATTTGTACCGAGCAATCAGCATTTAACAACATGGCCGCCATTGGCTTGCCAACCAGCGTTGAACGGCCAATCACTAACGCATTTTTACCGGATAAATCAGAAAGCACCGAGTCAATTAAAATCATGCAACCTAAAGGCGTGCACGATTTAATACCATCTTGATTGGCGAATAATTTACCGAGGTTTTGTGGGTGCAAACCATCAACATCTTTTTCCGGATTAATGGTTTCAATAATTAAATTTTCATCGATATGTTTTGGCAAAGGCAATTGAACCAAAATACCATTAATATTCTGATCTAAATTTAACTGCTGAATTTTTTGCAACAATTGATCTTGGCTAATTTCAGCTGGCAAATGTAAATCGCTCACTTGCATGCCTAAGTCATTAGCGGTTTTTAATTTACTTCTTACATAGCTGGCACTGTCTGCATTTTCGCCGACTAACACACAAGCTAAATGTGGCACCTTTTGATGCTGTTGCTTCAACTGGCTGATTTGCTGTTTTAACCAGACTTTCACATTGGCCGCTATCGCTTTGCCATCAATAATCTGTGCTGTCACACAACTTCTCCGAATATTTTTGCCGGGTTAAAAGCCGATCAATACGATGCAGCTTGCGAGCAGGTTTCAATCTACTGCGAATCATAACAAAAAGCCCGAGCATCAACTGCCCGGGCTTTTTTAATTTCTAGTGAAATTTACAAACCAACCGGACTCATGCCCGCTGGGACAAATCGGTGGCTGTATTCACTTTCATAATGCGCTTTTTGGCGCTGGGTTGCGGTCACTGCATTTCGCATGAGTACCGATACTGTAACCGGGCCAACACCGCCGGGAACCGGAGTAATCCAACCGGCAACTTGGCTACAGCTTTCGAAATCAGCATCGCCAACCACTTTGGAATTACCTTGTGCATCGACCACTTGGTTAATGCCGATATCAATTACTGCAGCACCTGGCTTGAGCATATCGCCAGTCACTAAACCTGCTTTACCTACCGCAACAAATACCACATCGGCACGACGAGTATGTACTGCCACATTATGCGTCATATGATGGCAAACAGTCACCGTAGCACCTTCGGCTAACAACAAGAAAGCAATTGGCTTACCGACAATTTCTGAATGGCCAATAACCACCACTTCCAGCCCTTCGAGTTTTAGGCCGGTGCTTTTAAGAATTTCAACCGCCGCCATTGCTGTACAAGGGCCAAGTTCCATTTCTTTATAAACAATATTACCGATAGATTCTGGGTGCATTCCTTCGACATCTTTTAAAGGATGAACCGCTTTTTGCAGCGCTTTTACGTTGAGGTGAGCGGGCATTGGCCGCTGAAGAATAATACCTGAAACACTTGGATCGGCATTCAAGCCAGCTATCGCTGCCTGCATTTCTGCTTCGGTAATGCTTTCTGGTAAGCGCTTTTCTCTGAAAGCAATACCTGCCTGCTCGGCAATACGCTTTTGGTTTCGGACATAGAGTGCCGCTTCTTGTACATCTCCGACCATCACAGAAATTAGCTGGGGATTCCAACCCTGCTCTTTCAAAACTTCAACATCCTGGCTAATAACCTTCAGGTTACCTGCCGCGTGGGCCCGGCCGTCTATGACCTTCTGATCCATAAGCTTTTCCTCTGCGTCGGTAAGATCGTTCGGCAACCAAGATTTTCTTGCCTGCACATTTGTTCTGTTCATAGTCCAGACCACTCCTCGGGGAGCCAGATCCTTTAGCAACCCGTTATTGTTATTATTATTTTGTAATTCATCTATTACGCGATGATCACGGGCTTAGTCCGCAGCAAAAGCCTGTGAAACTGATGAGCGATTAACAAAATCGTCATAGATCCATCAAGATTTTGCCAGCACCCTAACGCCAGATTGCTCAGGCTGCAATCCCTGACAGGCAAAATAGTAAAAAAATCACTGAGTGTTTGTTGCGATCTAGATGCTAATACTTTGATGTCAATAAAGAACTGACTTAAAACAAATGGTCAGTCCAATATTGAAAATGAAAGACTGCAGCAGCGTTCTAATCCACCGCAGAGGCCAGTCCGGCGCAGGTCTTAATCTACCAATCTAATCTACGGCAGAAGTCGAACTCTGCTGCTTTAGTATTTGATTCATACCCTTGTCTAGTGTTTGCTTCAACAATTGCGGGTCTTGCTGCTGACTTAAGTCTGCTTTGAGATCAATCAGCGAGTTGGCCACATTCAATTGGTGCCTTTGCTGTTGTAATTGGCTTTTCTGTTTTTCTACCTGCAATACTTCACGGTTATTTTTATTATCTGGATTGGAGAACAATCGTTGAAAGCGAGCCACCAGCTCTTGCAACATGCTGTAGTAAACTTCTGAAGCAAAACCGCTTAATAGCGCCACTAACGGTTTACCAAATTCACTAGCAGAAGTTGGCACTACCTCTGCCATGATAATCCCACACATCAGGCCCATGATCAGCCGAGTCCAATAGGTACTTTCTAATAATGGATTATAGGTACCCAGCCCGACATATCGATTGATAGTATATAAGTTTGAAAAGCAGGCACCGATACCAGCGCAGCACAACAAAAATGTCTCAATAACTAATAAATCCAGCCCCTGCAAATTGGCAAAACCAATTGCCAATAAATTTATTCTCATATCATTTTCGGTGTTGGATTTATCGACTAATAACTGGTGATAATTGTGGCAATTAATATCATTGGTCATACATTCGGCGACATTCACTTCGCCAATTTCCGGCAACATTGCCAAACCGATAAAAGCGACAATAAAAAATATTGATAATAGAGAAAATTGCCTTAACACCGGCAGTTTTCCTAAAAAAGTCAGGGGAGAAGATCGGCGTCGGTCTTGCGCCAGCATGGAAATCATTTGTGGTGTTGCTGGAGCAACAATTCGTGTTAATTGCTGATGGGCGCTGGCCATTTTTTTCAGTCGGTTTAATTGATCCGTCTGTAGCTCGATATTATCATCAGCTGACAACTGATGACCTAAACAGATTAATTCAACTGGCACCTCTCTTCCTTTTTCCAGCGCATATTCCAGCATGTCTTCCACCTGAAGGCGCAAACTTTCTAGTGCCGGAGTGGTTGTTTTTGTTGCAGACGTTTCCATGTCGTATCCTTGCATTCGCTCTGCATTCAGACTAGACCATAGTGTTTTTTACCACTTGCTATTTTCCTTATTGCATATCCGGCCAAATCGTTTTTTTTATTTTCTAAAAATGGCATTTAAAAATTTCAGCCCGAATTTTAAGTAAAAAAAACCCCACCGATAAAACACCGGCAGGGTTTAAGGAATGAAACTAATTTTTTAAATTAGTCTTCCATGTACTCTTCAATGCTCGGGCATGAGCAGATGAAGTGACGGTCACCGTAAGTGTTATCTACACGGTTAGCCGTTGGCCAGTACTTAGAGTCGCGAGTTGCTGCAGTAGGGAATACTGCAACTTCACGGCTGTATGGACGATTCCATTCACCCGTGATATCAACCATGGTGTGCGGTGCTTTGCACAGTGGGTTGTTATCAGCAGGCCATTCACCAGCAACTACCTGATCAATTTCACCGCGGATCTTAACCATTGCTTCGATAAAGCGATCTAGCTCAGCCTTAGGCTCAGACTCAGTAGGCTCGATCATCAAAGTTCCAGCAACCGGGAAAGACATGGTTGGTGCGTGGAAACCGTAGTCCATCAGACGCTTAGCGATATCTTCTTCAGATACGCCAGTTGCTTCTTTCAAAGGACGGATGTCGATGATGCACTCGTGAGCAACACGACCGTTACGACCGCGATACAGCACTTCGTAATGAGGTGCCAGTTTGCTTGCCAAGTAGTTAGCGTTCAGAACGGCTACTTCAGTAGACTTCTTCAGGCCAACCTTGCCCAGCATCTTCACGTACATCCAGGTAATCAGCAGGATAGAAGCTGAACCATAAGGTGCTGCTGCTACTGCGCCATTACCTTCAGTTGCCCACTCAGGCTTGCTAACTGCGTGGCCAGCAACGAAAGGAGCTAAGTGCTTTTTAACACCGATAGGGCCCATGCCTGGTCCGCCGCCACCGTGAGGAATTGCGAAGGTCTTGTGCAGGTTCAGGTGAGATACGTCAGAACCGATGAAGCCAGGCGTAGTCAAGCCAACCTGTGCGTTCATGTTCGCGCCGTCCAGGTAAACCTGTCCGCCGTACTCGTGGATCTTGGCACAGATATCAACAACTGATTCTTCGTATACACCGTGAGTCGAAGGATAAGTGATGATCAGGCAAGACAGATTTTCTTTGTGCTGCTCTGCTTTTTCATACAGGTCAGCAACATCGATGTTTCCGCTTTCGTCACACTTAACAACCACAACCTTCATGCCCATCATGGCGGCTGAAGCTGGGTTAGTACCGTGTGCTGAAGAAGGGATCAAACAAATCGTTCTGTGACCTTCGCCATTAGCTTCCTGATACTTACGGATTGCTAATAAACCAGCGTATTCACCCTGTGCGCCAGAGTTAGGCTGCATGCAAACCGCATCGTAGCCAGTAATCTCTGCTAAACCAGCTTCCAGTTCACGGATCATTTCCATGTAACCTTCAGCCTGATCGCGAGGTGCGAACGGGTGCATGTTAGAGAAGCCGTTCCAAGTAACAGGCATCATCTCGGCTGCTGCGTTCAGCTTCATGGTACAAGATCCCAGAGGAATCATGCCGTGAACCAGAGAGTAATCTTTGTTTTCTAGCTTCTTCAGGTAGCGCATCATTTCTGATTCGCTGTGGTGCGTGTTGAAGATTGGATGGCTCAGAATATTGTCATCACGACGTAATTCTGCAGCGAAGCCGCTGTTACCATTAACCTGAGCTTCCAGAGAAGCTACTTCAACACCGTGATCAGCGCCTAAAACGATTTCCAGCAAATCTGCAACATCAGACAGCTCAGAAGTTTCGTCCAGGTTGATACTGATACGACCGTCAGCGATCAGGCGCAGGTTGCAACCTTTAGCCAGTGCGCGTGCATTAACTGCAGCTTGGTCGATACCTTCTACTGTCACGCAATCGAAGAAAGTTGCGTTGGAACGCTTAACGCCACCCAACTCCAGACCTTTAGCCAAGATAGAAGTCAAACGCAGTACTTTTTCTGCGATGCGCTTCAGGCCTTGTGGTCCGTGATAAACCGCGTAGAAACCAGCCATGTTGGCTAACAGTGCCTGCGCAGTACAAATGTTTGAAGTCGCTTTGTCACGACGGATGTGCTGCTCACGGGTTTGCATTGCCAAACGCAGGGCTGGATTGCCATTGCTGTCGACAGAAACACCAATGATGCGGCCAGGAACTGAACGCTTCAGCTTCTCGCTTGATGCCATATATGCAGCGTGAGGACCGCCGAATCCCATTGGAACGCCAAAGCGCTGGGTATTACCGACAACAACGTCAGCGCCCAATTCACCAGGTGACTTCAACAGAATCAATGCCAGTGGATCAGCAGCAACCGATACCATCGCTTTTTGTGCTTTAGCAGCATCAACTAACGATTTCAGGTCAGCTACGTCACCGTAAGTGCCTGGGTATTGCAGCTGAACACCAAATACTTCGTGGTTAGCCAGATCCGTTGCAGGATTGCCAACAATCACTTCCCAGCCAAAATATTCAGCACGGGTTTTGATTACGTCCAACGTCTGAGGATGTACATCGTCAGCAACGAAGAATTTATTACTCTTGAGCTTGTTAGAACGCTTACACAACGCCATTGCTTCGGCAGCTGCAGTCGCTTCGTCCAGCAAGGAGGCGTTAGCCAGATCCATGCCGCTCAAATCCATTACCATTTGTTGGAAGTTCAACAAGCCTTCCAAACGGCCTTGAGAAATCTCTGGCTGATATGGAGTGTAAGCTGTGTACCAACCTGGATTTTCAAATACGTTACGTAAAATAACGTGAGGAACATGTGTGCCGTGATAGCCCATACCAATGTAGCTACGGTTTACTGTGTTCTTTTCTTCGAGCTTTTTCAGATAAGCCAGTGCATCGACTTCGCTGACAGCGTCTTCCATATTCAGGTCGCGACCCAAACGGATGCTCTCAGGCAAAGTGGTTTCTACTAACTGATCCAGAGATTCAACACCTAATTCAGCCAGCATGGCTTTTTGTTCGGTGGCATCAGGGCCAATATGGCGGCCGATGAATTCGTCACTGGAAGACAGCTGATCTAGTGTGCTATTTGATGTGGTCATTTCTACAACCTGTATCCGGCAGATGAGCAACGCGGGCGGATTATCACGACATCTCTATGAAATGCCAAAAAAAATTTCCGCTAAATTGCAGTTAGCTCTAGGTAAAACCCTGACGACAGAAACCTTTGGTTGATCTGACAAAGTCAAATCTAACCTGTGTGCAACTTTGGCTTCTGAAACTCAAATTAGGTCGAACATCGAAACTTGCTAAGCAATGTGCAGGCAAAGCGCCGATAAAAAAGGGCAGGTAAACGAGCAACAGCATTCGCTTGGCCTGCCCTGATTACGCTTTTTCTATTGGGAAATTATTCCGCGATAGATTCTGCGTAAACTTCAGCATTCATCAGATTGTCCAGCTCAGAAGCGTCAGACAATTTGATTTTTGCAATCCATGCACCACCGAAGCTATCGGTGTTTACTAGCTCAGGCTCGTCATCTAAAGCTTCGTTAGCTTCAACAACTTCACCGCTTACTGGTGCGTAAACGTCAGATGCAGCCTTTACAGACTCAACCAATGCAAAACCTTCACCAGCAGTAGTTTCTGAACCCACTTCTGGCAGTTCAACGAATACTACGTCACCCAATAATTCCTGAGCGTGCTCACTAATGCCAACAGTTACAGTTCCGTCACCGTTGTCTTTTACCCACTCATGGGAGCTAGCGAACTTCAGTTCAGATGGAATATTGCTCATTTCGAAAAACCTCTTAAATCACCGGTACGGATATTATGAATACAGCGGGAAGCGAGCACACAGTGCTTCAACTTTCGCTTTAACTTCAGCTTCTACAGCAGCATTACCTTCTGGCGACGCTACCAATGCATCCAAAACGTCGTTGATCAAATTACCAATCAGACGGAATTCTTCAACACCGAAGCCACGGCTAGTGCCCGCTGGAGTGCCCAGACGAATACCGGAAGTGATCATTGGCTTTTCAGAATCAAATGGGATGCCGTTTTTGTTACAAGTAATGCCTGCGCGCTCTAGAGCAACTTCAGTCACATTACCTTTCAGTCCCTTAGGACGCAGGTCAACCAGCATCAGGTGAGTATCGGTACCACCAGTTACGATATCGCAACCGCGCTCGATCATCACTTCAGCCAACGCAACAGCGTTTGCCTTAACTGCTTGGATATAACCTTTGAATTCTGGCTGCAGCGCTTCACCGAATGCTACGGCTTTAGCTGCGATTACGTGCTCTAAAGGACCACCTTGCAGACCAGGGAATACTGCAGAGTTGATCTTCTTAGCAATCGCTTCGTTGTTGGTAAGGATCATACCGCCACGAGGACCACGAAGTGTCTTGTGGGTAGTAGTCGTTACAACATCAGCGTATGGCATTGGGCTTGGGTGTTCGCCAGTAGCGACCAGACCAGCAATGTGAGCCATATCGACCATCAGGATTGCGCCAACTTTATCAGCGATCTGACGGAAGCGAGGGAAATCGATTTCGCGAGGAATGGCAGAACCACCAGCGATGATCATTTTTGGTTCGCATTCAACTGCAATTCTTTCAATCTCGTCGTAGTCCATGCGCAGATCAGATTCTGCAACGCCGTATTGAACTGCGTTGAACCACTTACCAGATAATGCAGGACGTGCACCGTGAGTCAGGTGTCCACCCGCATCCAGAGACATACCTAAAATGGTGTCGCCTGGCTGCAATAACGCCAACTTAACTGCGCCGTTTGCTTGAGCGCCTGAGTGAGGCTGAACGTTAACAAAACCACAATCAAATAATTGTTTTGCACGTTCAATCGCTAAAGATTCAACGATATCAACATGCTCACAGCCGCCGTAGTAACGACGTCCTGGATAGCCTTCCGCATACTTGTTAGTCAGCAGTGAACCCTGCGCTTCCATTACTGCCTTGGAAACAATGTTTTCCGAAGCAATCAGCTCGATCTGGGTTTCCTGGCGGTCGGCTTCCAGCCCGATCGCAGCGAAGATATCTGCATCAATTGCTTTGAGATCTTCTGAGAAAAAGCGCGCCCTGTTGGCGTTCGGGTAGTTCTTGCTCATGATTACATCCGTTTTTGCTAGTTGTGTGCAACAAAGCTTTTCGGCTTTGGCTAAGCAGGCTATCGCTTATGGCAACAACCTACCTTTGTTTTTAAAAAAGTATTGGGTAATTTGGCGCCTAGGTTAACAAGCCACCACATTCACAGCCAAACCACCAGTAGAGGTTTCTTTGTACTTCTCTTGCATATCGACGCCAGTCTGGCGCATGGTTTCAATCACGCTATCTAAAGGTACGTGATGCTCGCCATCGCCTTGCATTGCCAGGCGCGCTGCATTAATTGCCTTTACTGCCCCCATGGTATTTCGCTCAATACAAGGTACTTGTACTAAACCACCAATTGGGTCACAGGTCAGACCAAGATTATGTTCCATACCAATTTCAGCAGCATTTTCTATTTGCTGGTTGGTACCGCCCATGACGGCGCATAATGCACCAGCGGCCATAGAACACGCCACACCAATTTCACCTTGGCAGCCAACTTCTGCTGCAGAAATCGATGCGTTCTTTTTGTACAACATGCCAATCGCCGCTGAAGTAGTTAAAAAGGTACGAATACCTTCTTTTGTACTACCGTGAACAAAACGATCGTAATAAGCCAAAACTGCAGGAATAACACCAGCAGCACCATTCGTTGGTGCGGTAACCACACGGCCACCTGCTGCATTTTCTTCATTTACTGCAATGGCAAACAAATTGACCCAATCCATAACACCCAAACTGTCTTTAAATGCAGCTTCAGGTTTGCTGATTAAATCATTTTTTAATTTATTTGCACGGCGGCGAATATTTAATCCACCAGGCAATATTCCGGTTTGTTCACAACCACGGCGAATACAACCATCCATTACCGCCCAAAGCTGGTCTAACCCTTTTTCGAGTTTTTCTTGGCCAGAAATGATTTTTTCATTTTCTAAAACCATCTCAGAAATGGTCAAACCATTTTTGTCTGCCAATTCAATCAGTTCTTTGGCATTTTCAAACGGGTAGGGTATTTTAACACCTGATGTATCGCTACCCTTTTGATCAATTTCTGCATCACTTAATACAAAACCACCGCCCACCGAGTAATAAATATTCTGGTATAAAACAATACCAGCATCATCGGATACTTGTATTTTCATACCGTTAGGGTGTTTTGGAAGTGAGTGCCCGAAATTGAAAATCAAATGTTCTTTTTCGATAAAATCTATTGAATATTTTCCGGCAAGGACGATTTTTTTCTTTTTACGGATATTTTCAATAGTTGGTAATACCGAATCTGGATCGACACTATCTGGTGCTTCACCACCAAGACCAATCATAATTGCAACATCAGTTGCGTGGCCTTCACCGGTCATTGCTAGCGAGCCGTAGAGGTCAATCCTGACAGAAGCAATCTTTTCAAACAGTTGGCGCTCTTCCAACTCAGCAAGAAAACGATTCCCCGCGACCATAGGACCTACGGTATGAGAACTTGAGGGACCGATCCCAACCTTAAATAGGTCGAAAATGCTTAGAGCCATCTATCTAACCTCGATCTATTCCAAAATTTCCATTCTAAGAAAATTCTAGATAGTTATATGAGTCTGCCTGAAAAAATCAGCCATCAAAAAAACTATCAAGCAGCAGCTTATCCTTAACAAGCTAACAACGGCGTCCCATTAGTTCAACTTAGTATTTTTTTTAAAAAGCTACAGCACGCTGATAAACGGCAGCTATTGGTTTGACCAACAGTTTTACTGATCAGAGTTCATGTTAATTAAGTTTATCCTATTAAAACAATAACCACTGAAAACATATGGTTAGAATCTTGATAAGTTAAACTTATCAAGAATAGATCTTTTTTTTACTACTTTGGTCTTACCATTAATTCTGGATTAACGGTTTTTGCGATATTTTACTCCAGATATCAGAATTGAAAAGTCATGTTCAATAATGTAAGTTCGATTCAGCTTCTTTGAAGCTTATTATCAAAATAATCAATCAATTGTTTTTTGTAGGTTTTCTGTCTCTTGTCAGCCCCAGAGTCACAAAGTTCCCTTATAACTTACTAATTTAAACAGGGTCTTGTGCGCACAAAATCTGGAGCTGCCTCTTACATAACAAAGCAGAATGAGGTCGCTTTATATATGGAAACACTTAGTCAAATCTTCGGACAAATTAACAGCATTGTTTGGGGTCCATTAATGCTGGTGATGATCCTTGGTGTTGGTTTATTCCTTCAAATAGGTTTAAAACTGATGCCCATCCTGAAACTGGGTACGGGTTTTAAATTACTACTCAGCGGTCGTAAAGCAAAAGAAGGTGAAGCAAACGACGGTGAGCTCCCTCCTTTCCAGGCACTGATGACTGCATTAGCAGCAACAGTAGGTACCGGTAATATCGCAGGTGTTGCAACTGCAGTATTCCTCGGTGGTCCAGGTGCTTTGTTCTGGATGTGGTGTACCGCATTAGTCGGTATGGCTACCAAATTCTCTGAAGCCGTTCTGGCTGTTAAATACCGTGAAGTAGACGCAAACGGCAACCACATTGGTGGCCCTATGTACTACATCAAAAATGGTCTGGGTAAAAATTGGGCTTGGTTAGGTACTTTATTTGCCATTTTTGGTGCTATCGCTGCTTTTGGTATTGGTAATACCGTACAGTCAAACTCTATCGCTGACGTATTGCAGGCTAACTTTGCTATTCCAACCTGGGGTACAGGCTTGGCATTAATGGTATTAACCGCTGCTGTTCTTATTGGTGGTGTTAAACGTATTGGTGCAGTGGCAGGTTCTTTGGTACCTGTAATGGCGATTGCTTATTTAATTGCTGGTCTAATTGTATTATTTATTAATGCATCAGAAATACCTACAGCCCTTAGCTTGGTATTCACCCACGCATTCTCTCCAGCAGCAGCAGAAGGCGGTTTTGCCGGTGCAGCAGTATGGGCAGCAATTCGTTTCGGTGTAGCTCGTGGCGTATTCTCTAACGAAGCAGGCTTAGGTTCTGCTCCAATTGCACACGCATCAGCACAAACAAAAGAACCAGTTCGTCAGGGTTTGATTGCAATGCTCGGTACATTTATCGATACCATCATTATTTGTTCTATCACTGGTCTGGTAATTATTACTTCCGGTGCATGGACTTCTGGTGAATCAGGTGCAGCATTAACTTCTATGGCATTTGCACAAGCCTTGCCTGGTGTTGGTAATTACTTAATTGCTATTTCTCTCAGTATTTTTGCTTTTACCACTATTCTCGGTTGGTCATTCTACGGTGAGCGTTGCATGATTTATCTGGCAGGTACTAAATCAGTTCCTTTCTACCGTGCAGCATGGATTATTGCCGTGCCACTAGGCGCTGTAGTAAGCCTTGAATTCATTTGGTTGGTCGCAGATACGTTAAATGCAGCAATGGCCTTACCAAACTTAATTGCACTCGCAATGCTTAGCCCGGTGGTATTTAAGTTGACAAAAGAGTATTTTGAAAAAAATGCAAAAGAAGCATCCGCTTCTAAAGGTTAATTGATAAATGTGTCGCCCTTACGCACAACTAATTAGTAAGGGCGGCACTTTTGACCTTTGTCAGATTAATGAAGGAAAATCTAAACATCATGAGCACACAATCCGAAAGCACGCTATTAAAAACTCCTCTGTTCGATCTCCATGTGGAATTAGGCGCAAAAATGGTGCCTTTCGCTGGTTTCTCAATGCCAGTTCAATATCCACTAGGCGTAAAAAAAGAGCATTTACACACTCGCGAACAGTCTGGTCTTTTTGACGTTTCTCACATGGGTCAACTTCGTTTACACGGTGCCAATGCCGCTAAAGCGTTAGAAGCTCTCGTTCCTGTTGATATCATCGATTTGCCAGCTGGCAAACAGCGTTATGCGCTGTTCACCAATGAGCAAGGCGGTATCATGGACGACTTGATGGTGAGCAACCACGGCGATTGTTTATATGTAGTGGTTAACGCTGCATGTAAAGAACAGGATATCGCTCATTTAAAAGCTAATCTGCCTGACGACGTTACAATGGAATTACTGGATGACCGCGCATTAATGGCAGTCCAAGGTCCAGGCACAGCAGCAGCAATGGAGCGTTTAGCCCCTGAAACTGCAAAAATGGTATTCATGGATACTCAAGCCATGACCATTCAAGGCATCGACTGCTTGATCAGCCGTTCCGGTTACACCGGTGAAGACGGTTATGAAATTTCAGTACCAAATGCAGAAGCCGATAAGTTCGCGCGTCTGTTGCTGGAACAACCAGAAGTAGAAGCGATTGGCCTTGGCGCTCGCGATTCTTTACGTCTGGAATCAGGCCTTTGCCTGTACGGTCACGACTTGAACACTACTACTACACCTGTAGAAGCTAGCCTGTTATGGGCTATCAGCAAAAACCGTCGTACTGGTGGCGAACGTGCTGGTGGTTTCCCAGGCGCTGATATCATCCTGAAGCAAATTGTTGAAAAAGATCACACTCGTAAGCGTGTTGGATTAATCGGTGAAGGCCGTGCACCAATTCGTGAAGGTGTTGAATTATTTACTGCTGCTGGCGAAAAAGCCGGTGTAGTCACTTCAGGTAGCTTCGGTCCAACCACTAACTGCCCAGTATTAATGGGATATGTTGGTATTGAACATAGTGCTCTGGAAACTGAATTGTTTGCAGAAGTACGCGGTAAGAAGTTGCCAGTTAAAGTAGCACGCGCTCCATTCATCGAGCAGCGTTACTTCCGTGGTTAATTCGCTCGCTTAATTGACCCGGTCAGCTCTCAATAACTAGTCGACGTCAATATATCGGGTAACAAACTAAAAGTTTTGCACACGATAAAAAAAGAGGTCAAACCGATTTTTTAATCATGGTTAGACCAAAAAAACCCTACCTCTATTAGGTAGGGTTTTTTATTTCTATTTAATTCATCTGTCCATTTAAATATTTTCTGTCAGACCAATCTGTTAAAAAATCATCAAATAGTCTGATCAGTTAATGTCGCCTTAATACTTTTCTTTTCATTAATCCCCATTGGCGCATTATTTTTATTCTGCTCCAGCAACGCCTCTTGATCAGTTTGTAATGTTTGTTGCTCTACATTTTCCCAGTAACCTTGGGTCGCCTTAACAATCGATTTCATTAACGGTAGTTGCTCTGGCCGTTCTGCGGATTCAAATAACAGCGCCTGCCAAGCTGCTTCTTTAAAATCTGGTGCCATTCGTCCGGTTGCATGCCGAGCCCATAAGGCAGTTAACACCAGCCGCTCTTGCCATTTTTCTTTTTCTGGCGCTATTAAGGCATAGCCAGAATAATCTTGCTTAACTCGTTCGGCCCCCTGGGGATCATCTTCCAACCAGTCAGCAGCAAACTTTCGCTTCAACCAGCGTTGGCCGTTAGCTTCCCATTGCTGATATTGCTGCTCCGCAACACTGGTTAATTGACCTCTCCACAAGCTGAGCAATTCTTTCTGCGGTAAAAAGCATGGATTCCAGCCAACAATCCCTAGCACTTCAAACCACTGAAGTAATAACGGTGAAATTCTCTGATGCCGTAAACGACTGATCGCTAAAAAATGAGGGATCAATAATTTTGGATATTCCTGGTCTACCGGCAAAATACAGAAGTGTTCCTGCAGCCGCTTAATATCTTTCAAACATTGTGCTTTGGTTGATGGCGGGCCCACCCAAATATCG
Source organism: Pelagibaculum spongiae (assembly GCF_003097315.1). NCBI lineage: Bacteria > Pseudomonadati > Pseudomonadota > Gammaproteobacteria > Oceanospirillales > Pelagibaculum > Pelagibaculum spongiae. Next base: position 61,802 of record NZ_QDDL01000016.1, on the reverse strand, counting down.
CTAATTCCTTCCTGCTGCTTTAAGACCATGCCACCGGTTCGATAACTTGAACCTTGTTTCCAGACCATAATTAATAGCTGGCCACCTCGGGCATCTAGCGAAGAAGCCATTAAATGAGTGAGTTTTGATTCGCCAAGCTGATCAATCGGTGTATAGCGGCGTAAACTAACAATAATTTCGTCAATTCTTACTCGCCGACCACGCGGCAACCAATTACGCATGCTAATTAAACGCCGCAGTCCTACGCTACTAATTCGTCGTTGCCAGGTTGGTTGTTGCAATAAGCGCATCGCTTGTTCAGCAACTGCTGAGCGAGGATGGAGTAAAAAAAGGATTAATGATTCGCGGTGTGCAACATAAGGGCTGCGTAATAAATTGGTTAACCACTCCAACACTCGAACCCGGGTTAAAAAACCAATCCGTTCGCCAACCGATAAAAAAACATCGTAATCTTGCTGAGGTAATGGCTCGGTCAGATTATTTTCTGCTAGCCAGTCTTCTAAATTTTCACTTTTATGTCGGCTTTGCCAAACCCGGATCGATTCCGATAAATCATGACCGATTTCCAATTCCAATAAAGCGAACTGACGCAGCAATAAACCGAGCATTTCCCGGTCGCCCATATCCTGGCGTAACCAATGACTTAATTGTTTCTGACAAAAATCCCAATCAGCCAATGCTTGGTCATCATGACCACGCACCCAGATTCGGGTTTCTAACAAGGCAACATGAGTCATGCTGGTCCAGGCCTGAATCCAGCAACGAGAAAGAGAAGCGAGCTCTGCCCGCTCAAGTGTCAGATAGAGTAGCTGCTGAAACAGATCACGCGCTGAACAGTTAGTCGCCATGGCGCGCCATTCTGGCGCAGGTTTTCCCTGTTCAAGGGTTTGACAAATATCAGCCAAGCACTTGCGTACTCGCTGCTTAAGCTCTGACATGGTGAACTCCCTTTCACCGGGGTCAATTCATCAGGCATGTACATAAAGTAAATAACCTGGCGTTTTGGATATTGAACCAAAAGCACCGGCTTCTGGTTCAAACTACTGATCCGAAGATTGGGAATCAGTGTTCAATCGCTTTATTTCGTTACGACGACTTTTATCCACTGGCCGCGGTTAGCGGCAGAACTTGTTTTTTTCGTGGATTTTACCGGCAAGCTACCGAAGCACTTGCTTGAACACTGACTATTAAAAAATCTGCAAGTTTATTATTGACCTGAATTTTTACAACGCCATTCAATCATTTAACCGACTGTTTTTACTGCGGTTGCCCAATCACTCGTCACAGAATAGCAATCCATTGCCAAACCATGTGTTAGCAGCATCACAAGCAAAAATACTGGACCATCTCCTTAGGCAGAGGTGTCTCACAAAATGGCAAAGTCGCCAATTTTGGTTCTGCAATTTTCTGCTCTAGGGTCAAAATATTTTCAGCGACTCGTTCAGCATCCGGGTCACAACAATTAGCCACCCAGCCTTCCAGTTTTAATCCGCTAAAACTAATAGCTTCCACCGTTAACAAGGCATGATTAATACAACCCAGCTTGATGCCGACCACCAGCACTACAGAAATTTCCAGCTTGCGGGCTAAATTATCAAAACCTTCATGGGTATTGAGCGGCACCTTCCAACCACCAGCACCTTCGATAATTAACTTATCGGCTCGCGACTCCATCGAATGGCAATATTGGGATAAAACCTCGGCATCCAAGCAAACGCCAGCATCTTCGGCCGCTAAATGCGGTGCAATCGCCGGTTCAAATGCATAAGGATTAATATCGGCATAGGGTAATTTGACCGAAGATGATTGCATCATCGCCACGGCATCTTCATTGCGCAGTCCCTGTGCAGTTGAATCACAACCGGCAGCTACTGGCTTAAGCCCTAACGTAGAGTGGCCACGCTGATTGAAATACTCCAGCAAGCTACAGCTCACCAGCGTTTTGCCGACACCGGTATCGGTGCCTGTAATAAATAGACCTTGCATCAGAAACAACTTAAAGAATTTGTAACGGATTTTACCCTTAGCCAGCGAGACCTCAATTGGTTTCTGTCTAAAGTGACAATAACCCCGTATTGAATGCGGAAAATCCAACCAAACCGGTCAGACCATTGATCCACCTCAAAATTTAGCTTACCAACTAATCAGCCTCAGACTGTTAACATAGAATCGTTATCAAACAGACGATATATTCCAAAAGTAATTGGCGATGCTAGTAGATGGCAAGTGAGCGAAGCCCCATGAGCTTACGGTTGTAAGTGATTAGGGTGAACGAAAGCAGCCAACGCCCGAGCGTTTTCAAGTACGATGGGTATAGTCAGTAACCAACGGCAAGTGGTTCATTCAGTGGGGTGACAATGGCCTTCTTCAGGCAAGCAGCAAGCAAACCATCGCTATCAATAAGGTTCTTCTGGCAAACAATGTTCAGCGGACTGTTACTCGCAAGTTCATTCATAACAACGGCTGCCACTGCCGATACATTATCGATTGCAGTCGCCAGTAACTTTCAAACCACACTGGCTGAAATAGCCGATCAGTTTGAAGCCAAGACCGGTCACAAAATAAAAGTGATCCCCGGTTCGACGGGTAAGCACTTCGCTCAAATCAGCCATGGCGCTCCGTTTGATTTATTTTTTGCTGCCGACGCTCGCCGACCAGAGCTGCTAGAAAAAAAACAGCTAATTGTTGCAGGATCGCGTTTTACCTACGCAGTCGGAAAATTGGTGTTGTGGAGCCCCAGCGCCGATTACAAACTTGAAAATGGTCAGGTGCTAGACGGACAAGATTTTCAGTACTTAGCAATCGCCAATCCAAAATTAGCACCCTATGGTAAAGCGGCTTGGCAATATTTACAGAAAACCCATCGAGCGCAAAAGCTCCGTAGCCAAATGGTCCGTGGCGAAAATATCGGCCAAACCTATCAGTTTGTGAAAAGTGGTAATGCACAGCTAGGGCTAGTGGCATTGTCACAAGTGATCTCGCAAATGATTTTAAACAACACTATGTCAGCCAACTACTGGCCGATTCCAGAACAAGATTACTCGCCGATCAAACAACAAGCTGTATTATTAAAAGACAGTCCACTGGCGCAGGATTTTCTAACATGGTTTAAATCAGCACCTGCCAGACAAATTATTCATCGTTATGGATATAGCACCGAGTAACATCGGCAATTGCTATTAATTTATTGGAACGTTTCATGCTATCACCGGATGATCTCAGCGCATTATGGATCACATTAAAACTGGCAGGGCTAACTACTCTGACATTATTAATACTGTGCACCCCGCTTGCATGGTGGCTTAGCCAAAGCCGCTGGCGTTTTAAGCCTTTACTAGAAGCGATTATCGCGTTGCCGCTAGTGTTGCCGCCTACTGTACTGGGCTTTTATTTATTAATTGCACTCGGCCCCAACGGCCCGCTTGGTCAATTAAGTCAGTTTTTTGGTGCCGGTAGCCTGGCATTTAGCTTTACTGGTTTGTTAATTGGCTCGGTGTTTTATTCAATGCCATTTGTGGTTCAGCCATTACAAAATGCTTTTACTAATTTGGGCGATCGACCATTAGAAGTTGCTGCCACATTAGGCGCATCTCCTATTGACCGTTTTTTCTCGGTGATTTTCCCAATGGCCAGAAGCGGTTATTTAACCGCAGCGGTTTTGGGTTTTGCCCACACCTTGGGAGAATTTGGCGTAGTGTTAATGATTGGCGGCAATATTCCTGGCGAAACTCAAGTTTTATCCATCGCCATTTATGACCATGTTGAATCACTGGAATACACCCAAGCCCATTTATTATCTGGCGGATTATTAATTTTATCGCTATTAATGTTGCTTTCGGTTTACGGTTTAAATCGTCGTTTCTCAGTAATGAATACCAAACATTAGTTTTCAGGGCCTTTTCTAAATAATGCAGATTAAAGCCGATTTAAAAATACAGCGTGGCGACTTTCAACTCAGTGCCAAATTCAGCGTTCCTGCCAAAGGCATTACCGCAATATTCGGCCCATCGGGTTGTGGGAAAACTACCTTACTAAGAATTTTGGCTGGGCTGGAAGATAACGCCAGCGGCACGCTTTCGATCGGCGATAACCATTGGCAAACTGAACAATCAAGCCTTCCAACTTGGCAGCGCCCTATCGGCTATGTATTTCAAGAAGCCAGTCTATTCCCGCATTTGTCAGTAATTGAAAACCTAAAATATCCATTAAAAAGAATTAACAATCGGCAGCGACAAAAAAGCAACAAACCACAATTAGAACTATCGAAAATTATTCAATTAACCGGTATTGAGCATTTAATTGATCGATTGCCAGCGTCACTCTCTGGCGGAGAACGTCAGCGAGTCGCAATTGCCAGAGCATTATTGACTCAACCAGAATTACTATTAATGGACGAGCCGCTATCGGCATTGGATCTTAAAAGTAAGTCTGAACTGCTGCCCTTTCTTGAGCAACTGCACCAGCAATTAGACATACCAGTTTTCTATGTCAGCCACAGCCCGGAAGAAGTCGCTCGATTAGCCGATCAGTTAATTTTAATGGAATCAGGTAAAGTCACCGCCGTCGGCCCACTGGCTGAAATGCTAGCCCGAAATGATACTTTAATCGCCCAGCGGGAAGATGCTTTTAGCGTATTGCAATGTAAGGTGATTTCTCATCAACCGGCTCATCATTTAACTGAACTTGAATTCGGTCAACAACGATTACGCATTCCAATGATCGATGCAGCAGCAGGCTCAAACGTCAGGTTAAGAGTACAGGCCAGGGATATTAGTATTAATCTGGATTGCCCGCAGCTGAGCAGTATTTTAAATATATTACCGGCTACCATTACCGATATTTCTAACGGTCAGTTAGAGCAGAGTTTACCCGGACAACGGCTGGTTCAATTGCAGGTAGGCGATGCTTTAATCAACGCCAAGATCTCAGATTATTCCTGCAGCCGCCTGGCACTCACACCGGGGATGCAAGTATTTGCACAGATAAAAGCCATGGCTCTGTGCGGATAATCTTGTTTAGCGCCATTTAATCGAACAGCCCATGCTGGGTGACTGCTGTTTCGGACCTTGCCCGGTTTCAGCAATCTGGCGCATGGCATTTAATAGCTCTGGCACTCGAGTATCAGAACCCGACATCCCCTGATTATCAAAGCGACCTCGATATTGCAATGCACCTTGTGCATTAAAGCCAAAGAAATCCGGAGTACACACTGCATCATATTGCTGGCCTACCTGCTGATTTTCATCCACCAGATAGGGAAAAGCGAAACCATATTTCCGGGCAAAGCGTTTCATATTTACCGGTGAATCTTCTTCGAACATTTGATAATCGTTCGACATTACCGCTAGCACCTTGACACCTTCATCCATTAACAGGCTGGTATCTTTTGCTAACTGGGCTGCTATTTGCTGAACATAAGGGCAATGATTACAAATAAACATAACCAGCAAACCCTTATCACCTAATTGTTCACTTAAGGTATATGAGTTTCCGGCTGGATCTTGCAAGGTAAAATCCGGGGCTTTCCAGCCGAATTCACACAATGGCGTATCTAAAAGCATGATCTATTCCTGATTAGCGCAGGTTTGATAAAAAATTCATTTTACCAAATCCACCGGAGGCGAGAGGCTTGCAAGCAAGTCTAGCCAATATTTGTCATTTCATTGATCGTAAAGTTTTCTACTGCTCCATCGGTAGCAACCAGGTAATCCTGTAGATGCTGGTTGCTCATATGAATTTGCCATAACTCACGAGACTGCCAGTTTTCATAAAACATAAAGTGAGCTGGGTTTTGATTATCCTGGTGTAAATCGTAATTGATACAACCTTCTTCTTGCCGGGTAATATCAATCAATTTTTCCAGTTCTTTTTTAACCAGCTCAACCTTATCTGATTTGGCAGTAATATTAGCAACAATAGTTAACCTAGCCATTTAAAAACCCCACAATATTTTTATAACAAATTAATTTTTAAAAACCTTCCAGAACCATTTTTCCAATAGCCTGACCTGATTCCAACTCGCCATGCGCTATTTTCAGGTTTTCTGCACTGATTTTTCCAAAATTTTTTGCAATAGTAGTTTTTACAAATCCTGAATCCACTAGCTCTGAAAGCTGGTTTAACAACTGCCCTTGCTGGTCAAGGTCATCTGCATTAAACATGGAGCGAGCAAACATAAATTCGATATGAAATGATAAACTCTTCAGCTTTAACTTCATTACATCTAACGGTTTTTCCGGATCATCAATTATGGCAATTTTTCCAAATGGCTTTAGCAGATCAGGATAACTATCAAAGTAATGATCCGTACCATTAAGACTGGCAATATGGCTAACCAGGCCAATATTCAAAGCCTCAATTTGCGGCTGTAACGGCTGGCTATGGTCAACCACATAATCTGCACCAAGCTTTTCAACCCACTGACGGGAACTTTCGCGAGATGCTGTTGCAATAATTGTTGCGCCAGTAATAGCTTTAGCCAATTGAATTAAAATTGAGCCGACACCACCGGCAGCTCCTATGACCAGAATGATTTCTTCAGACTTAGCCTTAGCGCCCGTTGCTTGCTGCTTAAGATTCAAATGTTCAAACAACAGCTCCCAGGCGGTAATTGCAGTCAAAGGCAAAGCAGCGGCTTCTGCAGCAGAAATACTTTTAGGTTTATTTCCAACAATACGCTCATCGACTAACTGATATTGTGCATTGCTGCCCTGCCGATTTAAGTCACCCGCATAATAAACGGCATCACCCGGTTGAAACTTCGACACAGCATCACCCACGGCAACGACTTCACCTACTGCATCCCAACCAATCACTTTATGCTGGTTATTCTCTGGCGAGAAACGTTGGCGAATTTTGTAATCTACCGGATTGACCGCAATCGCTTTCACCTTCACCAGCAAGTCACGCCCCTGAGCTACCGGCTGTTCCAGCTCAATATCGATCAGAGATTGCGACTCAGAAATTGGCAATGACTTCAAATAACCTACTGCTTTCATAAAACGCTCCAGATATTTAATTGATAGTGAAAGGTGCAGTGCATTTAATAACTGGCACTCAGAATAGCGTTTGATTACTTGCTTAAAAACAGCATAATTAGAGAAACTTTATCAAATAATTTTTGACAATATGCTGTTACAAGATCTGCAGGTCATACTGAAAGTTGCTGAGTTTCGCAGCATTACCGCAGCAGCAGCCAGTTTGGATATGCGTACTGCAACTGCCAGTGCGGCGGTTAAACGCGTAGAACAATCCCTTGGGGTCGATTTGTTTATTCGCACCACTCGGCATTTGAGGTTATCGAGTGCCGGTGAACGCTACCTACCCAACTGCGAACAAGCTCTGCAGATGCTGGAGCAAGCCCAGCAAAATGTGAAAGATGATCTGGATATAGTGGATGGAGAGCTTCGAATCGCTTTGTCTTCTGACCTGGGAAGGAACCTTGTCATTCCATGGCTGGATGAGTTTATGGAGAACTACCCTTCACTTAGCCTTCGGGCACATATCAGCGATAGTAATATTGATTTTTATCGAGACTCAGTCGATATCGCGCTAAGGTATGGCTCCCCAACTGATGCCAATCTTTATGGTTTTAAAATTTGCGATGTCCCCGGCATTCTCTGCGCCACACAGCAATATTTGCAACAACATGGCACGCCAAAACATCCCCATGATTTGGTCTCGCATAATGGTTTGTTTTATCAGCTACACGATATTATTAATAATGTCTGGAAATTCAATAAAGATGACAAGGAATACAAGATTAAAATGACAGGAAACCGGGCTTCTAACGATGGAGACCTGGTACGTCGCTGGTGTGTAGCTGGCAAAGGAATTGCTGTTAAATCCTGCCTTGATGTCGCCGCAGATTTATTAGAAGGGCGCCTGGTCAACGTAATGCCAGAGTTTCAACCAAGAGTGACCGAGCTATGGATCATTTGCCCCAGCAGACAATCCATTACACCCGCGGTCAGAATGCTGAGAGATATGATGAAATATAAATGCGAAGAAGTTATTAACGACCTGGTGGAAAGTGGCTTGTTAAATAATCCATAATAATTTCGCCAGATTTTTCTCTCCCGAAATAATAATTGCATTCTGTTTAAATTGTTTAGCCAGTTCAGTTGCTCGTGATTGAGAAATATTACAAATAAAGTAACCCAACTCTGTGCTCCAGCTTTCACTGGCAGGAACCCCATCGCCCGGCAAGGTTGAAAAGCCACCATCAGTGATCACTTGCAGCAACTGCTGGTTAGCCCTCTGATTCTCAGCATCTGCCTGCAACTCAGATTTTGGATTGTAAGCTGTAATAATCGCCCAGCAATTAATCGATTGCTTTTGACAAACAATAAACCCTACCAATAAACCCTACCAACCATAATTTTACTTATCGTCGGTAAAAAAACTTCTATTTCTTTTTCGATTGCAAGTGATTTAATCTCTTGCAACCGTTAAAGTTTGTAGGCGTACCAATAACAGCGCCACACATAATTCTACTTATAATTAGAGACATTCTATTTATATCAAAAACCACCACAATTTACAGATCGCAATGACTACCAATAACAACGCCAGAATGACAGCAGAATGACAGCGCCACCCATAATTCTATTTATAATTAGAGGCATTCTATTTATATAAAAAAACCACCACAATTTACAGATAATTCTGATTAAACCTTTTCTTTTTAAGCTGTTATTAAAAAGCCTAAGCAGCAGAAACACCGGACATGCCCGGCAAGTTAAACATACAGGTTTTATTAGCAGTATTAGCTGGAGTTTTTCGGTGGCGGTTGGCTTGCTCGCCAAACTTGTGTTTGTTGCTTCACTCTTGCCTTGAACGCACTGAGGCTTAAATAACTACCAACCGCATGGGCAAATGCTCGAACATTCGAAAGCGCTTTGCTTTGACCGCTCATGGTTTTAGCCCACCAGACTGCGGTGGTATCAATTTTTAGTCTGTCAAAAATAGGTGGCAGCTGGCTATCCATTTGATATTTTTTATCACTGCGTACCATTCGGGCACTAGCATCAACCAGCTCCAGATAATCATTCAATGAAAATGGTAAAGGTTTTTTATTTACATGTGACTTATGGGCTTTATTCTTTGAATTAGTGCTATCTGAAAAAGGTTTCAACAGAGCAAACTGATAACCATGGCGCTGATTTTTAGCCGCTTTTTTATTATTTTTTGTACGGCCTGATTTAGAATCCACTTCTGCCAACTCAGTTTCGACTCTTGCTTGAATGGACGTGTAATCCGATGTTTCTGGTGTTTTAGCTATGCCCGCTCGCAAAGGATTGAGGTCAACATAAGCCATGCAAGTCAGCAACGCTTGCTCATCGAGCAGCGCCTGAGCTTTAAAGCGGCCTTCCCAAAAACGCCCTTTGCAATTATCTTCGGCATTGGCCAACCGAGCCAGTGGTTCATTAATCGATTTCATAAACCAACTAATCGAATACAACCGCTTGCGATATTCTTCAGCTCTGGCTTCAACATAATGAATTTCAGCTTCGCTGAGTAAAAGACGCTTTTGTGAGCTGAGGTATTTTTTAACCAACGGCTCGGCATCGAACACTTTGGTATATTGCAATAATATCTGGCGCGCACTCCATTTATTGGCTCGTGCAACATCGACATAAAGCACCAAATGATAATGATTGCTCATCACGGCATAAGCCGCCACATCAATCGAAAATGCCCGAGTTAACCGATCAATTCGGTCGACAATCCATTGGCGACGATGATCATAATTTTTTCGAAGCTCAGGCACAATTGTCGGATCTTCACCACACAACCACCCTCGCCTAACGCATCTTGAACAGGCATGCACATATGGATTCGACTTTGGGTCAAACAAGATCGCACGGGGTGCTGGCATAATAGAAAAGGAAAGCTTTTTACAAGCATCCACTCCAACTCATTTCAGTGGTTGGTTGATGTTAACTGGAATAGATTTGTTTTTGAAATCAAATGTTTTTAAGTAGCAGCGTGATTATAAATAAATTTGTGGGTGGCGCTTTATTTCTTTGAGCTTTATTTTTTGGCGCTTTATTTTGATGAATTTTAGTCCATTAAAATATTCGACCAAAAGTAACCATTCAGCACAATTTAATATAAAAATCGCTTGACAGGTTTTTTTGATATTTTCCCGAATTTAAGCACCTCTTTCAGAATACCACTTAAACGCCGCATTAAACTGCTATTAACACACCTGATTATCAATGTTTTTTGCTCAGAATAGCGCATCAGCATTCCGCTTCTAAAAAGTCGCCACAGTAAGCCTCAGAGACAAAAAAACCACCCTGAAAACCTGTGCGATAATAACCGCATGGACTCAATCGAAATTAATAAAACCATCGCTGAAACCGAGCGATTGTTAGCCAAAAGCAAAAGCTTACCGCCCGAACTGGTGGCGATGGTTCGTATGCTGATGCTCGTCGGTAAGATATTGCTTGATAGCAAAGGGCTAAACAGCAAAAACTCCAGCATTCCGCCATCGGCAGATCCTAATCGAGAAAAGAAATCGCGCGCCAAAAGCAATAAAAACCCAGGCGGGCAGCCTGGCCATAAAGGCAGTAATTTATCACCGGTGAATGACCCAGATGAAGTGCTGGATATTACGATTGATCGTAGCCAATTGCCGAAAGGAAAATACCGTGTTGTTGGCAGTGAAAGCCGCCAAGTAGTTGATGTTCGTATTACCCGATATGTCACCGAATATCGGGCGCAGATTCTACAAGACGAGCAGGGTAACCAGTTTGTTGCTGAGTTTCCGCAAGGGGTCACTCGGCCAATACAATATGGCAATGAGTTTAAAGCCAACGCGGTTTATATGTCGAGCTACCAGCTGATTCCTTATGAACGGACTCAAAAGCACTTCGCTGAGATATTGGATGCGCCAATCAGCACCGGTAGCCTTGCCAATTTTAATCAGGAAGCTTTTCATCGACTGAAGCCATTTGCTCAGTTAGTACCGGCTATTTTGCGTGCTGGAGATTTGATTCATGCCGATGAAACCGGCGTCAATATCAATGGTAAACGAAAGTGGCTACATGTCGCGAGCAATGACCGCTGGACGTGGATTGAAGCGCATGAATCAAGAGGTATCGAGGCAATGGAAGCGATCGACATCTTGCCTAAATTTACCGGTTTATTGGTACACGATCACTGGAAAAGCTACTACCGATTTGTGCTGTGCTTGCATGTATTGTGTAACGCCCATCATGTACGTGAATTGGCGCGAGCCCATGAGCAAGATGGCCAGCAGTGGGCCAAAGCAATGGAAGATCTGCTTTATGAAATGAATACAGCAGTCAATGAGGCGGGGGGTGAGTTGGATGAAAAGCAGTGTCAAAAATGGGTGAAGCGATATCGAAAAATATTAAAAGCAGGTGATCGGGAATGCCCGGCACCTGAGCCAAAAAAAGCGGATAAAAAAGGTCAATTAAAACGAGGGAAATTAGCACGAAGTAAATCGAGAAATTTATTAGAACGGCTGCGGGATTTTGAAGCAGACGTGCTGCGGTTTATGAGTAATACCCGAGCACCGTTTACCAATAATCAGGGTGAACGGGACTTCCGTATGAGCAAGGTTCAGCAGAAGATATCAGGCTGCTTCCGCTCATGGGATGGCGTGAAAGCGTATTGCAGAATCCGGAGCTATATATCGACCTGCCAAAAACATGGGGTCGGTGTTGGGGAGGCTTTGTCGTTATTATTTGCGGGTAAATGGCCGGACTTTATTCAGGAGAAATTGGATCGGTTGGTGTGACATGCTGAATGGTTACGACCAAAATATAGAAAGATCTTAAATGTCGTTGGCAAAAAAATCAGCTACCAATGCTAGCCCGCAGATCTGAAATAGTTATAAACAATTTGTTTTCAGTATCTTGAAATGCAGTAAAACCATATTTTTTATAAAAGCATTCAACACCATCTTTAGCATCAACGATAACAATAGGAAAGGCTACAGCCTCACAGGCCATCAACAATTTTTTTAATGCATCAATAAGCAACCATTCACCATAGCCATTACCTTTATATCGTTGGTCAACAGCAAGTCGTGCGATTAAGCCGCCAGAGCTGACATTCTGATGTTTCTTTTGTAATTTTATTGGTAACGATGTTAAATCAATTGGTGTCATAGTCAGCGTATAGTAACCAATAATATGCTCCGTACATTTAGCATCTTCAAGAACAAAAGTACGCGTATTATCTTTCTTGGCCTGCTGACTAGCCATTATTCTGAGATAATTATTTAGAGCATCAATACCACAATCAAAATGATGACGGTCGTGTTTGCTTTTGTCTAACTGTACCGTCTGCATTATTAGTTTTTGTCCTTGTAACGATCAGCTGCCTGTTGCAAACGTTGGTTAACTTTAGCTGGCCCATCAAGTGCATCCATGAGCATCATGGCATCACGTTGGCTGAGCTTAAGTGTTCGTTCACGCTCCATAATCTGTTTTGCTTTTTCAACAGCAGCACTAAGAACAAATGAGTTAATACTAGACATGCCAGCGATAGCTGCTGCCTGCGATAGTAGTTCTTGAGTATCAATGTCTACGCGGGCAGTGATACGAGGTAAAGCAGTTGCCATAGTTGCCTCCATAAGTGTCAAACTGGCACGCGATGAGTATAGTATGGCTGCCAGATGCTGGCAATTTTTGTGACACTTTGGCACGCGAATTCCTCTAGATCAATCCTCACAGATAAGCTCTTGCCATTAGCTAACAGTTATCGTTAAATGGTTTTATTCAGTTTGATATGCCACGTATGACGCACAAACAGGTGATCCAAAACCATTGACGTAGGTTTTCCTGCAGGGAACTTTCACCCCATTAGTTCATGTCTATGCCGGGCGTACACAAAAAAACCATGCGACCGCACTCTGCTGCGCATGATTTGAACGTTATGTTTCAAAACCACACAAAGGAGTGTAAAAATGAAAATAGGGATGATTTTAGGTTTATCACTGTTGAGCTTTTCTGCAATTGCTGATCCAACAATATTTGGTATGGATTTAGGTAAGACAACAGAAAAAGATTTAAGAGAATTGTACGATGTTAGACATACGGGAACAAACAAATACAGTGGTGGCAATATGTATTCCATACCTACAAGCGAGATAAAGTTTGACGGATTAAAGGAAGTCACAACTATATTTGATATAAACCATAAGCTAATTGCAGTGTTGACAACACTTCCTAAATCAAAGTTCGGATACGTTAATAAAGCATTAGGAAAAAAATACAAACAAATAAGCAGCAAGATTCCATTTGTCGGAAACAAATCAGTTAAATACAGAAATGAAGGAACTGAAATCACTCTTGATGCCCCTCATATGAGCTTTGATATGTCTATGAATTATATTAGAGATGATCTCATGCGTTCATTTAAAAAACAGTCATCAAATGAACGGCGTAACAAACAGGAAAGCGAATCCTCACAACTTTAAAACATAATAAATAAGGATAGGTGTCGCGCAGCCGACATCTATTCGAGCGTTGAATAATAAACTCTACCAATTATAATTTTACTTAATAAAGCTATAGAGAATAGAATTAAATGTTATATCCAAAAGCTTTGAATATTGGTGACAAAATTGGCTTTTTCTCACCATCTTCACCTGCAACAGTATTTGCTCCAAATCGCTTTCAACGGGCAAAGTCTTTCTTAGAATTTAAAGGCTTTGAATTAGTATCAGGCTCGCTCACAGGCAAGTCAGACAACTATCGATCAGGTTCAATCCAAGCGCGAGCAGAAGAGCTAAATCAACTCATTAGAGATCCTAGTGTGCGTTGTATTATGTCAACAATCGGTGGTAGCAACAGTAACGCATTACTGCCTTACATTGATTATGAAGCACTGAGAAATGACCCGAAAATAATCATCGGCTATTCAGACGTAACGGCTTTGCTGTTGGGTATTTATGCCCAAACAGGACTCATCACTTTTTATGGTCCTGCTTTAGTTGCTTCATTTGGCGAATTTCCGCCTTTGGTTGATGAAACTTTTAATGCTTTCATGGAAATCCTATCCTGCGAATCTAATCACCATTCATATTGTATGCCCCAGGTATGGACAGACATTAAACATAACTGGGAAGCTCAAGATTCAGCAAAACCAACCTACCAAAATGAATGGAAATTCCTAGGTAAAGGGACAATTAAAGGGCGTATAATCGGTGGTAATTTAAATACTATGGCAGGAATTTGGGGCAGCCAATATATGCCAGAAATTCAATCTGGTGATATCTTACTTATTGAAGATTCTCTGAAAGGTATTGAAACTGTCGAGCGTTCATTCGCTCATCTATTAGCTTGTGGTGTATTCGATAAAGTTGGAGCAGTTGTGTTGGGCAAGCATGAATTGTTCGACGATAAAGGAACTGGGCGAACGCCACTAGATGTTTTACTAGAAGTATTAAATAGTAAAGTTGTGCCCATACTCTGTGGCTTCGACAGCTGCCATACGCACCCAATGCTAGTCACCCCGCTAGGTATTCAAGCCGAAATTGATTTTGATAACCTGTCATTTAGCCTTCAAGAACGGTGGGTGTCAGCAAACTAATCAGCCAGTCAATTGGTTTTAACTCTAGGCATTTAAGTTTATTCAGAGATCAAAATCATGGCGTTATGTGGATAATTAAAAACAGAAGTCTTATACGATATGACTTCTGGCGTTGCTAGATATTAGTAGCGCCTGTGGTAAAATGATGCCTTAGCGTCAATCAACTAACCATGAGCCCCCTTCCCCCCATGGACAAAGACCTTAGTACAGCGACAGAAGCCTTGAACAGTATCCCTAAATTTCTAGAAGCTTTTCAAGGCATCCTGGAAAATCCTTCAGCCTGGGTAGTATTGGTTGGTTTTTTATTTTGGAGCCTACTAAAAAAGGACTCCTCTCACCTATTTGATTTAGTAGAACGGAAAAAGAAGAATCGACTGAAAGATATCGAAAATTACATTAGCAATGCAGAATGTGCGTGTAACGATTCTCTGCCAGTGATCAAAGACCTACGCGATGCATATTACTTCGAATCCGCCACAGGAATTTATGCAGAGAAGCTTGAAAGAAAAAAACTTATTAATCTCTATAACTCTACATCTATCGAAATAAATTGGATTACAATAAAAAGAGCTACGCCATATTTTGAAACATCGAGCAGCGATGACATACAAATCAAAGAATTTACGAAAATAGACAAGCTCAGCTACTGGTACAATTGTTTCTCTGGAATTTTATTGTTTATATCGGCGGCACTACTATTGCTTTCTTTTTTGTTTTCTGATGACAAAAACCTCGTAAAAACTGCTGCATTCTCTATATCATTCATATTTATCATTCTATTTGCACTCTTTTTGACAGCACAAAACTGGCCTGCAAACGCTGCAAAGAAAATCAAAGTCACATTGAAAAACAAAGCACTAAACAATGATTCTAATTGCGTTTAAGTCAATATTTATTCCCGCCACTTAATCGAACAACCCATGCTAGGTATTTGCTGTTCTGGTCCGCGACCGGTTGCTGCAATCATCTGCATTGCATTGACTAGCTCAGGTACTCTGCTGCTTGCTTCACCCATGCCTTTATTGTCAAAGCGGCCGCGATATTGGAGCTCACCCTGTGCATTAAATCCAAAAAAGTCTGGCGTACAAACTGCATTATATTGCTGGCCAATTTTTTGGCTTTGATCAACCAAGTAGGGAAAGTCAAAATGGTACTTTTGTGCAAAGCGTTTCATATTTTCAGGTGAATCTTCTTCAAACATTTGATAGTTGTTAGACATGACTGCCAGCACTTGAATACCTTCACTCATCAGCAACTTTTTATCTGTCGCGAGCGAACTTGCAATCGCTTGAACATAATAAGGACAGTGATTACAAACAAACATCACTAGCAGACCTTTTTCACCGAGATGATCACTCATAGTAAATGCTTCACCATCAGCATTTTGCAAAGTAAAGTCCGGTGCTTTCCAGCCAAAGTCACAATTTGTGGGTATCTAACAGCATAAAAACTTATTTTGTAAAATATTCGGTAAAAGTCGTACTGACCGTTGTTGCCGACCAGCACAGATAGATAAAATGAAGCCTGCTTTAAAACCCTTCCAAAACAATCTTTCCGATTGATTGGCCAGATTCAAGCTGCTGATGCGCCATTTTCAGATTCTCAGCATTGATTTTTCCAAGGTTTTTTCCAACAGTGGTTTTAACGTATCCCTGATCAACCAATTCAGCTAACTCGCTTAATAATTTACCTTGCTCATCAATATCGACTGCATTAAACATGGAACGAGCAAACATAAACTCAATATGTAATGAAAGGCTTTTCAGTTTCAGTTTCATTACATCTAGTGGGCCTGGATCGTCAATCATGGCGATTTTTCCAAACGGCACCAGTAAATCTGGGTAACCATCAAAATAGCTGCCGGTACCATTAAGGCTGGCGATATGCGTGATTAAGCCAATATTTAAAGCTTCAATTTGTGACTGCAGCGGCTGGCTATGATCAATCACATGATCGGCACCTAACTGCTTTACCCATTGCTGTGAACTTTCACGCGAGGCGGTTCCAATAATCGTTGCACCAGAAATGGCTTTAGCGAGTTGAATTAAAATAGAACCCACGCCGCCAGCGGCCCCTATCACTAAAATAATTTCATTGGATTTTTTATTTTCAGTCGGTGACTGCTTTTGAATATTTAAATGCTCAAACAACAATTCCCAGGCGGTAATTGCTGTTAACGGTAATGCAGCCGCTTCAGCATCAGATAAACTCGTCGGCTTTCTGCCAACAATTCGCTGGTCGACCAATTGGTATTCAGCATTACTGCCCTGACGGTTTAAATCACCGGCGTAATACACCGCATCGCCCGGTTTGAATTTTGATACCTGCTCGCCAGTCGCAACCACTTCACCCACCGCATCCCAACCGATGACTTTATATTGGCCATTTTCACCGGCGACTCTTTTACGAATTTTACAATCTACCGGATTGACCGCAATCGCTTTCACTTTAACCAGTAAATCGTGGCCGGTGGCAACTGGTTGCTCTAGCTCGATATCAAGCAAAGATTCAACATCAGTAATCGGTAGAGATTTAAGATAGCCAACTGCTTTCATAATATTTATCCTATTGGGTCTTCAACGATACTTCAGATCAATGACTCCAATAGTAGATCCTGATTACCTAACCAGAAACAGCACAATAGAAGAAACATTATCAAAAATTATTTGGCAATATGTTGTTAGAAGACCTGCAAGTGATACTCAAAGTCGCCGAATTCCGCAGTATCACTGCCGCTGCAGCCAACTTGGATATGCATATTACTACTGCCAGCGCAGCCGTTAAACGGGTTGAGCAGTCGCTAGGTGTCGAGCTATTTGTTCGTACCACACGTCATTTGAGGCTTTCCCATGTCGGCGAGCGCTATTTACCTAATTGCCAGCAAGCACTGCAAATGCTCGAACAGGCGCAGCAGAATGTGAAGGAAGACTTGGATGTGGTTGATGGTGAATTACGGGTTGCGCTGTCATCTGATTTAGGTAGGAATTTGATTATTCCATGGATGGATCAGTTTATGGATGATTACCCTTCGCTCAGTCTGCGCACTCATGTTAGCGATAGTAATATCGATTTTTACCGTGATTCAGTCGATATCGCCTTACGCTACGGCTCACCAAAGCATCCACATGATTTAGCTTCGCATAATGGGCTTTTTTATCAGTTGCACGACATTATTAATAATGTCTGGAAGTTCACTAAAGACGGCATCGAATATAAAATTAAAATGAACGGAAACCGTGCTTCTAACGATGGTGATTTAGTGCGGCGCTGATGCGTTGCAGGCAAAGGCATTGCAGTAAAATCCTGCCTCGATATTGC
This sequence comes from Pelagibaculum spongiae, assembly GCF_003097315.1. Lineage (NCBI taxonomy): Bacteria > Pseudomonadati > Pseudomonadota > Gammaproteobacteria > Oceanospirillales > Pelagibaculum > Pelagibaculum spongiae. The sequence continues at coordinate 43,910 of NZ_QDDL01000016.1, read as the reverse complement.
GGCAGATTTACTAGAAGGGCGTGTGGTGAATATCATGCCAGAATTTCAGCCAAGACTAACTGAGCTGTGGATTATTTGCCCTAGCCGGCAGTCGATCACACCGGCGGTTAGGTTACTCAGGGATATGCTGAAAAATAAGTGTAAAAAAATTTTGCAGAAGTTAGTTGAGAAGGGGATGTTGCACACAGTAAGTTAATTTTTTAACTGCAAATAGCCACGCCGATCACAAAAACTAGATTATGTATCGGCGTGGTATGCATTACCAACATTAATGCCCGGTATTTTTAGGACTATAAGCACTGACAATAAAATGCTTGTAGGATTTTTGAATATTTAGTTCACCTATCATTTCTGAAACCATTTGAACTAGTTCGTTTCTATCTCGTAAAGAGATCATTCCATAATTGGGATCAAAATAAACACAGTTTCCATCGGGCATGGCTGAGCAAGTAATCGCATGACTACTCCCTTTGGAAGCAAGAGAAATTAAATACGAACTTGCATCGGGTGTTTTTAATGCACTCAACAACTCTTCAGCTGTTGACACTTTTTTCTCATACACCTGGGAATAATTTGGCTGTAACAACATTGCAGCAAGAGTATGGTGCGTTATATTAGATGTTCTAGTGACTGCCTGCGATTTTTGGTATCCTCTAATTTTTCCGCGGCCAACATTAGAAACATATAAATTAGTAAACTGATCTATATCATTGCTACACTCTAAAAAATATAATGATAAGCCAAAACAATAACCCTCTTTAGCATCATTATTAAACAATTTTTCTGCTACCCGGGTTAACCCTCCCCCCCCTCTAAAGTAACCATAGTTTTTTCTTTGCGAAAACGCGACACTGTATCCGTTATGTCGTGCGCTTATTTCACGGAACTTATCTGCTTTAGTGACCATATACAGCTACTACTAAATTATGGTATTTCCAGAATCATACCAATAATTTCTGCTTTAATTTTTGAACCACTACCATTTTTATAGTTAGTATAAGGAAAATGCATCAAAAGGCATATTATGATCATTAAGTGGTTTATTTTTAATAAAAATACAACTGATTGTCATTAAAATATATTGAAAATATTGTTTAATACTCAGACTTTCCAATTGAAATATCAATTCAACCAAAGCAACTCAAGAAGATTAGCAACACCTGAAACTGTAATAACGTTTTGCTTAAATTATTTCGCCAATTCAGCTGCTTGTACCTAGGAAACATTACAGATAGAAAAGCCATGTTCGATATTCCAATGACTATCATACGGCAGCCCATCTCCAGCCATCACAATCAACCCAAGTGCTTTTATCTGATTCAACAACTGCTTATTTGCTATGCGGTTTTCAACATCACTTAGCGCAATCGAGCCAAGTTTTATGACCAAGCCACTTATTAAGATGCAGAATTCAGCTGGAGTTATAAGCGCCATTAGGCGAAGCATTAATTGACACCTCGCCTTCAGCGCTTTGATTTTATGCACTCAAAGGTGACCAATGGCATTGACTCTCATTTGATAATCGTTATCATTTGCATTAGTTGATAACGACGAGTCAGTTATGTCTTCTCTTTCCAAAAAACTGTTGAAAGATTGCAGCAAACACCCCGACAAGCCAAAGGGCAAGTTGGGTAAGAAGCTGTTGTCCCACGAGTTGGCGTTATCGGAGCTATTGCCAATGATTAGTCAGCTGGCCGACAGTAAAGAGAAGCAGCAACAAGCCGCTGAAATGCTCATTCAATTACTGGCCCCCAAAGCCAGCAGCAAACACCAGCAAGCATTGGCGCTACAACTTTCTGCATTAGGATTGGGTCAACCTCAACCTGACACTACCCCAGTTGTTAAAGCCCCTGCCCAAACTAAGTTGAAGCTGGTTGAAGCATCTGAGAGCTTTGCCAGCAAACCTTTCAAAAACAAACCTTGCTCCAGCTGCCCGGCATTGTGTGGCGGTTTATGTAAATGCGCACTTAAGCGTGCTAGCAACAACCGCCCTCAATCCTCTGCTATTGCCAGCTAAAGCTAGCTAAAAACTAATCAAATAAATATTTGAAATTTATAATGCTAGTATTTTATTGGAAACACATTCAATAGATTGAATAGACAATAAAAAAAGGCAGTGAAGTATCTTCACTGCCTTTTTTATTAATAATTTTTTTATCTGCTATTTCTTGGCTTATTCGGTTTACGTGACTTATTTTTTGCCGGGCGTGATGTCGGCTTGCCAGCAGTCGCAGCTGCATTGCGCCCGCCTCGTGACGCCGGTTTACCCGATGAACGACCACCTGCAGGTTTGGAACCTGGCTTACCACGCGCTTGCTCAGATGGTCGACCATTACGCTGACCTGCTCGCTCTGAGCGATCGCCTTGTTCTTTTGAGCGTTGGCCTACCGGCGATCCAGAACCCGAATGGCGATTGCTACTTTTTTTATTGGGTGATGCTTTTTTAGTTTGAGTACGGGTACCTGGCGCTGCTTCAGAAGAAGAGTGCTCAATCGATTTAGAAATTTCTTGTAACTCTTTTTCAGTTAAATCACGCCAGTCGCCAACCGAAATTCCCTTCAGGCTGATGTTCATGATTTTAGTTCTTTCAAGCTTGGTCACTTGAAAATTAAAATGATCACACATGCGACGAATTTGTCGATTTAACCCTTGAACTAAAACAATTTTAAAACTGCTATTAGAAACCCGCTCAACTTTACATTTTTTAGTCATGGTGCCAAGAATTGGAACACCACCGGCCATGCCTTTAATAAAATCATCGGTAATCGGCTTATTGACCGTCACAATATATTCTTTGTCGTGACTATTACCGGCGCGCAAAATCTTATTAACCAGATCACCGTTGTTGGTCAGGAATATCAATCCCTGAGAGTCTTTATCCAATCGGCCAATCGGGAAAATACGTTTTGTGTGGCCAACAAAATCAACCACATTGTCTCGCTCAGCCGCTTCGGTAGTACTGACAATGCCAACCGGCTTATTTAGTGCAATAAATACCAGCTGTTCTTGATCCCACGGTTCAATTTGCTGGCCATTAACCTTAACCAAGTCACCGGGCGTGACCTGATCGCCCACCTGAGCACGCGTGCCGTTAATATATACATTGCCCTGCTCGACAAAACGATCCGCTTCGCGGCGTGAACAAATGCCACTTTCACTGATGTACTTATTAAGACGAATCGATGGTTTGGAAAAGGCTGAACTAGGCATGCAACATCCGGGCTGAAGTTGGCCAGCTGAAGCAAGTTATCTCCAGGCCGAGCCAGCAGGTTAAAAACAGCCGCAGCCTAACATTTTTCAGCCATGCCAGAAATATTTTGCTTATCGCAAGTGACCTAATGCAGATGAGCTGTCTTCTATTGAATCAGGCTTGTCGCAATCAAGCTAGGAAAGGCGGTCGATCAACTGCTGTGCCTGTCGTTTTATCAAGCCTTGGCCATATTGCCTTGCTCGCTTAGCTAGGTTAATTGCTTGGCTAGGTTGCCCCATTGCTTGCCGCACCCACGCTAACTCCAACCATAATTCAGCGTTACGATTATCAATAGTGAGTGCTTGCTCAAGTGTCACTGCTGCCGACTGAAAATTACCGGCAGCCTTGGCTGATCTTGCTTGAGTTAATAACTGCTGAATCGCCGGTTGGTTACTCACTGGCCGATCTTCTGAAGATTGCGGTGATGAAGCGTCGGGAGCAGGAGTAGGCCGGGGAGTTGGAGACGTGTCAGGATAAATAATCTCACCAGAACGGCTCCCTCTGTTGTCGCCAGAACTACTGTCGGTACCAATAATTCTATAATCGACGCCACCACAACCCGCTAAAAATGATAGGGCGATAGTGAACACTAACTTTTTAACAAACTTAAACTGCTGCATGAATGGCTTCCGATAAAATAAAATCTGTATAAGAGCTCATAAATAACGGGCTAGGTTGAAGTCTTAACCACCCAACAAATCACCTAGCCGATCCAGAATTCCTCGGCGGCAGTTTACTGATTGCTGCGGCATTTGCCCAACCGGGGTCGGTAGCTGCTGAACATTTTTACATCCTTTAGCCAAACGACCTTTCGCATCGACGGGAATCATCTGCAATCCATCAGGTAATGGTTGATCATTGTGAGTCATCACTAACGGATCCATCAACCCTTGCCAGATCTTTAATGCACCCGAACTTCCGGTAAGTCCGGCAGGTTTATTATCATCTCGCCCCAACCACACCAGCGCTAACAAATTACCGCTGTAACCGGCAAACCAACTATCTCTTAAATCATCGGTGGTTCCGGTTTTTCCGGCAATTTGGTATTTTTTATAACGCCAACTCAAGCCGCGTGCAGTTCCCGTTTTCACTACCTGTTGCAACGCATGATTCAATTGATAAACCGATTTTTCATCAAATCGTTGTCCGGTTTCCAGTGGATAACGATTGAGTGAAGCGCCTCGATGGTCAGTAACTGCTAACACACTCCGCAACGGGCTATAAAAGCCACCACCAGCGATGGTTTGATACATTTGCTGCATTTGCCATGGCGTGTAGCTAACACCACCTAGCAATAAAGAAGGGTAAATTCTCTCAGGCAATTGCAGCCCCAATCGCTGCAAACTATCGGCAACCATTGGCATACCTAAATCTAACCCAAGCCGAACGCTGGCTAAATTGAGCGAGTCCGCCAAGGAATTTTCTAGCATTACCTTGCCATGTATTTTTTTGTCGTAGTTGGCAGGCTGCCAAGTTTCACCATTGGTCATTTTTAGTGAAACTGGCTGGTCATCAATTAATTGATAGAGCGGCATACCTTGCTCAAGAGCCGCTAGATAAATTGCCGGTTTTAATAAAGAGCCTACTGGCCTGCGTGCTAACAAAGCACGATTAAAACCCTTTTGAAAACTGTCTCTGCCTGGCACCAACGCCAGCACTTCAGCACTCTGGCTATCACTCACCAGCACTGCACCCTGCAAGCTAGCTTTAGTGATTTTCTTTTGTCGTTCCAGCCGCGTTAAACCGTTATTCAATGCCTTTTCAGCTTGCTGCTGAATCATAGGGTTCATTGCGGTAAATATCTGCAAACCTTGTTGCTTTAAATCTTGCTCTCGATAATCTTCTGCCAGCTGTTGCTTGACCAACTGCAAATAGCCCCAATGTTTTTTTGGTTGTGGCTTTGAAGCAAGACCTAACGGCTGGGCTTGATAACGATTTAATTGCCCCTGAGTCAGCTTTCCTTGTTCAGCCAGTAACTTAAGCACTAAATTACGTCGCTCAAGCGCCCTATCAGGATGGCGGCGTGGATTGTACCAAGAAGGCCCTTTAACCATTCCAGCGAGCAACGCTAGCTGGTCGATATCTAATTGCTCTAGTGGCTGGCCAAAATAAAATCGTGCCGCCAAGCCAAAACCATTAATACTGTTTTGCCCCTGCTGCCCTAAATAAACTTCATTCAGATAACTTTCTAGAATTTCAGCTTTGGAATAATGCCACTCCAGCAAGAGTGCCATCATGGCTTCTTGGGCTTTTCGGCTTAACGTTCGTTGATTGGTCAGAAACAGGTTTTTCACTAATTGTTGGGTCAGCGTACTACCGCCCTGGCGAGTTTTACCTGAGCTAATATTGACCCACAGCGCACGGGCAATGCCTTTTAATGAGATACCAAAGTGCTCGTAGAAATCCCGATCTTCAGTCGCCAACAGTGCTTCGACCAATAAAGTGGGCACCTGCTTGAGTTGCACCAATTGCCGATCTTCCCGATGCGCCGGATAGATTCCACCAATCATTAGCGGTTCTAGCTGAACCAGCGCGCTTCCAGAATCAGTTTTGAATCGACGAATTGTCTGGCTGGCAAAATTCATTCGCACCAGTTCAGCCGTTTGCTTGCCATTCCAGCCATTAAAGCCACGGGTTTTAATCTGCAGGCTGGTGGATTTACCGCAGTATTGGCCAACTCGAGGATAGTCACCGGGACAAGGTCGATAACCTAGTTGCTTTAAATGACTGACTAACTGAGCACGCGATAACCCAGCACCTTGATAGAGTGAAACCGGCTTGGCGTAGACATGCGACGGTAGCGACCAACGTCGTCCTTCAAAGCGCTGACGAATCTGCGCATCGAAGTAAACCAGTAGCACAGTAACTAATACCGCAGCAATTAAGAGTAGTTTGGCAAAAAGACGTAACAAAGGTTGGATACAGTTTGTAGCAGAAAGCAACAGGCTATTCAGTCCAGCGCACCATCACAACTGTTTTTTAACAAATCGTTCAATTTTAAGCCCTTGCAAAGCCACGTTTATTCATCGCATGATAATTGGCTCTGTGATTGGCAAAGGAACGGACGCCGATGCCCCCGATTCACTGGACATTTTTATTACTGGTTAACTTGGTAATGATTTTGTTGCTTTACCGCTATCAACGACAAGCGAAACGTTTTAGAAAAGCTGCTGTCAGATTGGATCAGCTGCCTTTGCCAGTGCTGAGGCTTGATCTGGACCAATTGCAGATAGAAAAATTTCTCTCTGGTGGGAGCCAAGCGCTAATCTGCCAGATCAAAAAACATCCGCATATTGCTGAACAGATATTAGAGCGAAATGCTTTTCGCTCGGTTAATCCTGCAGCACGCAAACACTGGCAAGGTAATTTACCGCTTGAGCAGTTATTGGCAAAAGATCAACTGGCGAAATTAATTGAATGCACTAGTCATAACAGCAAAATACCGCTCGATTGCCTGCTGCCCAATCAGCGACAACCCAGTCAGCCACGGCCAGCACATTTGTATGTTTCTAGCCTACATCCGAACCGTCATCTGACGGCGATTGTCGTTCCGGTCGCTGACAACATGATCGATATGGCTGAAATCGCCTGACTTGCCTGACTATTAGTACGTGCATTGTCGCAATTAAGTTATCAGAATCAGCCGTTAACACGATTTAGATGAATATTGATCTGGTTCGAATACGAAAGTTTGTCAAGACAGGTATAATGCTGCTCGTCCTGACCGGGACAAGAAAAACCCTGCAAATGAGAAGTTTGTCAAAATCATATGGATGGAAAAAGTGCGTTCATCCTTTGGCAATGCTCGAACAGGACTCGTTTTAGATCCCATTTAGCAATAACTGCTGGCACGGATAGCCTTCGTGATGGCAGGTTGTTGGTTGTGTAAAACCGGAGAAGAAAAACAGATGGCTCGTCATTTGCGCCGCAATTTCAAAAAACAACAGAAATTAATGGCACGCGGAGTGCTCCAAAAACATGTTAGTGATGGCCCGCATACTGAATGGTTAGGTATGCCTGAGTACTGGATCCACAAATTGACGGTTGACGATAAAGAGTTCACCTATTTTGCCAATACACCAGATCTGGGTATCAACGAAGGTCAAACTCTGGTTTTCCGTTATCAGGAAACGACTAAAGATTTGCGAATTGAAAAGCGCTCTCTGGCTGTAGCTGTCGACCCAAGCGAATACGCTTAATTTTATACCCAACCACTCCAAGGTGCAGGATTCAGCACACTTTGGAGTAGTTTGGGTGTACATCTGCTATCGCATAGCTAAGGCTCGCAGGCTTTATGTATTTAATTATTTTTTAAATACATAGCCCTGCGAACTAAAGCGTTTAAAGTTGTTCCTATTTTTTACTTCTTTATTTTTCTTGTTCTTTAGCCTTCTATCGCTTGATAAATCTCAATCGAGGCTTATTTCTTTTTTCGAAAAAATTAATCCCCTCTGCTTTACTACAAATTGCCTTTAGGTCAGTTATTACCTGAAATAATGAGCCAAATCTGACTTTGACCTTCTGCCACAAAACTCAAATAGACCACTATTCAAACAATAACAACAAGTTACCTATAGTGGCACGATCTATGCTTTTCGATAATTGCCAAATCATAAAAACCGAAAAGGAATTTCCCATGCCAACACCTTGTTATATCGCCATTGAAGGCAAAACCCAGGGCAACATTACTGCCGGTGCGTTCACTTCAGACTCGGTCGGTAATATTTACGTTGAAGGCCATGAAGATGAAATGCTGGTGCAAGAGTTTGATCATGTGGTCACGGTACCGACTGACCCACAATCAGGGCAACCTGCAGGCCAAAGAGTTCATAAACCTTTTAAATTTACCGTTGCATTAAACAAAGCTGTTCCATTGATGTACAACGCTTTGGCGTCTGGAGAAATGCTGCCAAAAATTCAGCTACGGTGGTATCGTACTTCAGTTGAAGGTAAACAAGAGCACTTTTTTACTACTACATTAACTGATGCAACTATTGTCGATGTTGATTGCAAAATGCCGCACTGCCAAGATAGTAATAAAAAAGAATTCACCCAACTTATTCAAGTTTCGGTGGCATATCGAAAAATTGACTGGGAACATACAGTAGCAGGCACATCTGGTGCTGATGACTGGCGTACGCCGGTAGAAGCTTAAACAAAAGGGGCTTTCCGAAGAAATAGAAAGCCCTTTTTTAAAAATTTAAAGCAGCCAAATGTTCATTTAGTTCTTCAGACTTTGCACGCTTACAAAACACTTCAATGGATTTCTTTTTAATTACCGAATTTCTTATGTGACCAAATTCATCCTGAATTTTTCTATTTTCAATTCTGTAGCTGGCAATCTCATAACCTTTTTCAACAAATGTTTTTAACGCTATTCTTTCCAAGGCATCAATAGAAGAAAAACCATAAAAATATAAAATGAAATTCACTGGATTTTGATGAAACATGCAGTTTACATTTACATCTGAGAGCGTTTCTAATACGGCAACCTGCTCACTCTTTTTTGATGGGTGCATTATCGGACTAGGTGTCCCAAAATAATCATAAGGATTATGATTTCTGTTCGTTGCAATAGAAAATCTTCGATTCCAACACTGCTTGCATACTGCATGAGCACAAGCTTCTCGAAAAAACTTATCTTGCGAAGGCGTTGCACCTAAAAATATAACATCTTTTACTTTGTCATTAATTAAAGGCATTGCATTGGCGCATCTCAGGCACTCCCAATCATCTCCACTTGGTAGATAACCCCAGCCTTAACTTTTGCAGCAGCCTTTGGAGAGCCCTTGCCGCCTTTACTGTTACCCTTAAAGAAGTCCATTTCTTTTCCCTGTAACACTTACCTCTAACAAGATTAATTGAAATCCAGGCTATTACAGTGATGTGATTCATATTAAAAATGTGAATCACATAGGAAAGAAAGTCAGCAAGTACCGACCTTCAAAGCATTAACCACGATAAATACAACCACTGGTACAAGTTTCTTTAATTTCAATTCTGCTCAGTAGTGGCATTTGTGGTTTAAGCTGCTGCCAAATCCACTTACACAAGACTTCTGAGGTTGGATTTTCTAGCCCAGGGATATCATTGAGGTAGTAATGATCTAATTGACTCCAGATCGGCTTAAAGGTGGCTTTAATTTCAGCAAAATCGATAATCCAGCCAGTTTTGGGGTCTGGCTCGCCTTCTACAACAATCCGCACTTGAAATGAGTGTCCGTGCAAACGTCCGCACTGATGACCATCGGGTACATGCGGTAATTTGTGAGCAGCTTCGAAAGTAAAATCTTTATAAATTTCCATTCAATTTGACCTGTCGCTTTTCCGAAAAACAGTCAGAAGCGCAATAATAAGTTAAGGGATATTGACCAGCTTATGCGATTGTAAATTTAATCGCCATTGCGGGTGACTATGGCAATAATCGATAGTTTGACGGGTGATTTGATCCTGATAAAGCGTTGAATTATTGTCAGCCGCTTTTGGATCGGCCATAGGAGTTAAGTAATAAATTTTGGCAGGGAAGTTAGCAAAATCTTCTGGTTTGATATTCTGCAACGGATAAACCAGTTTCAGTTCATCGCAATATTCCAGCACTATGTCTTTGGTTTTAGGGCTTAAACACAACCAGTCAATGCCCGAAGGTGCCGGCTGGGTGCCGTTGGTTTCAATGCCAATTTCAAAACCGACTTGATGCAATGCATCAACCAAAGCTTGGTCTAGCTGCAGCAATGGTTCACCACCAGTGATCACCACATAAGGCTTTTGCGAATTACCGGTATTAGCGGCATTTTCCGGCCAGAAACTTGCAATGTGATTGGCTAGCGTTTTTGCCGCTGTAAATTTTCCACCACCGGGGCCGTCAGTTCCCCGAAAATCAGTATCGCAAAAATGACAAGGTGACTCTGCTCGATGTTTTTCTAACCCAGACCATAAATTACAGCCAGAAAAACGACAAAACACCGAAGCTCGGCCGGTCATGGCGCCTTCACCCTGCAAGGTATAAAAAACTTCTTTAACGCTGTAGCTCATGGCAATACTTCCGAAATTATTCGTAAGTTAATGGGTCGATTTTCTGGTTCTGAGAAAACGCTTCTAAACGTTCAACGCAAGAGCCGCATTTGCCACAAGCCTTTTCGCGGCCATTGTAGCAAGTCCAGCTTTGGCCATAATCCAACCCCATCTCTAAACCTTCAGCTAGAATTTGTCCCTTGCTGACATCTAGATAAGGTGCTCGGATTTCTACCGGGTGATAATCACAAATTCTTGTCACATCACTGACTGCTTTTACAAATTCAGGGCGACAATCTGGATAAATTGCATGGTCACCCCCATGGGCACCATAAAACACTTCATCGGCTTTAAGGGAAATTGCATATCCGGTCGCTAGCGATAATAAAATCATATTGCGGTTAGGCACCACGGTCGACTTCATATTGTCTTCTTCATAGTGACCTTCAGCAACATCGATATCGCTCGAAGTCAACGAAGAACCCTGCAACAACTGATTGATTGCAGTGATATCCACCACCTTATGCTCAACGCCAAGTGCTTGGCATACTTCAGCGGCAACCACGAGTTCTTTGCTATGACGTTGGCCATAGTTGAATGACAACGCAAACGGCTGATAGCCCTGTTTGATCACTCGATGCAGCAAGGTAAATGAATCCATGCCGCCTGAATAAATAACAACTGCTTTTTTCATACTGGTCTAATTTCTCTTGCTCGTTTCTCTGCTGGCTGCTCTTGTTTAACTAAAATCGTTAACCAAGATTACCAGACACACAAAACCAGCGGATTAGCTATAAAGCTAACCGCTGGTAGATAAATAATACTTTAAAGAATCTGTCGGCCACTGCAAGCATTCGGTGACCAGAGGAAAGGGTTTGGCTACCTACTGATTTGAAATTGTCCAGTAGCTAACATCATTAAAATTAGAGATATTCCGGGGTTATTTCGTAAAAATCGTTAACGATTTTATGCCCTGAATCGGCTTCCTGACCATCTCGTACCAAATGACAGGTTTGCATGCCGGTTTCTGCTGCTGCATCTAACTCTTCAGCACTGTCTGAAATAAACAAAATTTCTGACGGCTTGAGCTTTAGTTTATTAGCAACTTGTTGGTAAGTATTAGTTTCAACTTTACAACCAATGTGCGTATCAAAATGGCCTGACACTACGTCTTGCAGATCACCATAACGACTGTGTTCCAGCATTAGCTTTTGTGCCATTACCGGTGCAGTTGATAATAAATAGCTGCGCACACCCACCAGCTTCCACTGGCGCAAATGGCTGGCAGAATCTTCAAATACCGGAAAGCTTAAGTCGCCTTTGATAAAGCCTTCAGCCCAAACTTGGCACTGCAACATTTTAAGCTGTGCTGATTTTTCATCCTGTTGAATCCAATGTACCAGTTGATCTGCCAATGCAGCTAAATTACCTGGCTCGATGTCAGCAGCATCTGCTAAAGCTTTCAAAGCGTGCGGAAGAGCATTCTTCGCAGCACGATCTGTCAGATAAGCTGACATCTGCTGGATCGAATAATCCTTAAGAGTCTTGTACACAAAGTCGACCGGACAAATCGTACCTTCTAGGTCAACCAGTAAAGCTCGAGTCATAAATCCCCCAAAACAGTATCTAACTACCCTGTCAGAACTGTGCCAGCATAGAAAAATTTCGGCTGGCCGGAAAAGAAGGGCGCATTATAGCGATAGAACACAAAAAAAAAAGCGGAGTTGTCATCTCCGCTTTCGATCTGGTCTAGTTTCTTTTTTGATTCAAAAAGCTACAACTTTAGCAAGTAGTGCAATTATTGATTTCGCAACGCATTAATACGAACATCCAACGGCGGGTGGCTGGAGAACATTTCGGCCAAACCCTTGCGTTTGCCTTTATTAATACCAAACGCCATCAAAGATTGTGGCATTTGCTCTGGCATCTCTTGTTCTCGCTGCAAGGCCTGTAGTGCGCCAATCATTGCTGTATTGCTCACCAAACTGGCACCTGCTTCATCGGCACGAAATTCACGGCGGCGAGAGAACCAGGCAACCAATATCGATGCCAGAATGCCTAAACAAATCTCTGCAATGATAGTCGTAACAAAGTAAGCAATACCATAACCGCTGCTTTCGCCTTCTTCATCGCTCGACAAAAAGCTATCGACTGTTTGACCAATAATTCGGGCAAAGAACATCACAAAGGTATTCACCACGCCTTGAATCAGGGTCAATGTCACCATGTCGCCATTGGCAATATGTCCAATTTCATGGCCAAGAACAGCTTTAACTTCTTCACGGCTCATTCGCTGCAGCAAGCTATCACTCACTGCAACCAAAGCCTTATTTTTATTCCAGCCGGTGGCAAAAGCATTAGACTGTGGCGAATGGAACATCGCAACTTCTGGCATGCCAATGCCTGCTTTTTGTGACAAATCTTTAACTGTCTCTACTAGCCATTGCTGCTCAGCATTTTCCGGCCGCTCAATAACAATCGCCCCCACCGAACGCTTGGCCATCCACTTGGAAATAAACAGTGATAACAATGCACCGCCAAAACCAAATAATGCACAAAACACTAGCAGTCCAGACATGCTGTTAGTGCTCAACCCCAGCAGACTCATAATCACACTGGCAACTAGCAACACAGCTAGGTTAGTAGCCAAAAATAAAACAACTCGCAGCATTACAAACTCCAAACTTACTGATTGGTTATGGGGAGTAATATAAAGCCACCAAGCATAAAATCAAGACATATTATGTCAAAATTTTTGATCTAGTTAGATACGTGTTTGATCTACCTGACAATCGGCCAGAAATGTAGATAAGCTAGCTGCCAAAACTCGCTCTGGCTTATAACCTGGTTTTTCTAGTTCAACTTCACCGGTTTCCTGATTCAAACAAATCACCATGTCATTATCAGTGGTGGCAAAGAACCAGTTTTGCTCTTGCTTGTTCTTCTGCTTAGCCAACGAGTGACCTAATAGATTTTGCTGCATCAAATCTAGGTCTTGATCGCTATTACAAAAAATCAGCGTCAAACTGCCTGGCGCTTCATGTTCCGATGACCAAATAGCGGGTAAGCATTCTGAATGGTAAGCGCCTATATAGTCTTGAAAATCTTGATGAACCGATAGCTCCAAAGATTTAACTAAACCAGATAGCTGCTTGATTGGCTGTTGTTTAACCGGTTGCCATTGAATCTGTAGACCTTGCTCGCTATCTTCCTGAGTCCCTTCAAGGTGACAATCTGACGGCCATTCCTCATCAAAATCACATAGCGGCTTTCTACTGTGCTGCTGATCTGCCTGTTGTAAAAGATCAGAAAACAAACGATCCAGTTGGTCGATAACTGTCGATTCAGAAGGCATTGGGCTACTCATAAACAAAAAAAATCTGCGACAAATTAGCGCAGATTTAACAGTTTGGCGCAACCAATTTACATTATTTTTGCTTTAACCTAGGGTCGACTGGGTATTGTTGCTTCAATATAAACAATGACTTTCGTAAGTTAATTTTTCTGGTTTTTTCAAACCGCCCACTGACTAACGCATTATGAATGTCTTGTGGTACTGCATATTCATACTTATCCCATAGAATAGCGGTAGCACCTGCTACTTCTTGCAAAGTGTTGTTCAACTCTTGGCCTTTACCAAATCGAATGACATTATCTTCACCCTTGTCAGCCTCTCTCTCATTTATATAATCATTGCGAACAAAATAAAGACTAGCGTATGGTATCTGCTTATAATTTTGTAATTCAGCACTAATTGTTTTAGTTGCACCCATTAGCAATACATCTGTCGTGCTTCGGGCAATATCAATAAGAGCCACACCATCATTTTCACTCTCAGCAAAAGACATTTCCATTTCCATTTCTATTTCTTGGTCATTAGAATATAAAAGAAATGAGCGGCCATCGAAACCTTCACCATTTAACAGTTCAGCATCATTAATCAATACGGCTGGAGAAACCCTTGATTCAATTTCCATTAACTTACTACTTCTCCAAGGACCAATATCTCCAACATCAGTAGATCCGAAGCGCCGAATCAACCAAGAAACATAGTTTAATTGCCCGCTATTATTAATTACTAAATCATTGTTTGAAATCTTGCTATTCCAATATGGGTCTTGCGCAAAGACAGGAGTAGCGTAAATAAAAGCAGCTAAAAGTAATCCAAGCAGCCCACCGAATAGCTTCATTCTGTTGCACCAAAGTAATCATAGAATTATTAATAATATTAGAAATTTGATAGTTATGTGGGAAATATAGGATTAGTTAGACCAAGGGAAGGTTGCCTGATACAAACGAATCAATGATTTATTAATAAACTAGGCTATAAATTAACCAGTCAACTAGTTGCACTGAAATATTCCAACAAATAAGGGGTTCACAAATTTAAAATTGTCCCGAATATTGTAGGTTTGATGAGGCCGAAAATGTTCCATACATTTTTCGGCATTCCCCACTTCCGCGTGAGTCACGTAGCGAAATTAGATATCTGGCGATACATCCCAAAAGTATCTGATTGCGCCGAAGGCTTATCAAAGCTACGCGCAACATAAGGTTCAGTGCCTGGAGAAACAGAGTATTTATTATATTCTACGACCCTTAGGACAGCTGTCGCGCAGCCGATACCTGTCCTTACTTGTTATATTTTTCTTAACTCACACACCCAATAGCTCAATAAGCCTGATAGTAGGGTTGAGAATATAATGAACAATGCATCAGCCGCATAAGTAAAAACCAAAGAATGCTCGAAACTATAAATCGAATTGCATCACGCCACCCAAGTTTTTAACTATCTCAATCAAAAACCCTGATGATCGATATAACGGAAAAATACTGGCGGCGATGGTCATAATTTTTACGGTGATTTTTGAGTAGTGTTTAATCTTCCCGTAGCCTTGAGCTTATCTATTGAAGAGTGCCATCCTCGCCTAACACAACGAAAAATAACATGCGTACTTTAAAAAGGAAGTGAAGGATTTTCTTTTTGATCGTAAAGAATAGCTCTAGGTGCTGGCATGATATGAAAATGACAATTTTTTCAAGCGCTGCCCTTGCAACAATCAACGGCTTTCACAGATTAAATCAATAGCAATCGAATGAAAAATCAAATGTTTTTTGGCAGATATAAATAGCATCTTGAGTGGCGTTATTGTTTTATTTCAATGTCAAGTGATTTTATTTATGACAGCAATCAAAATATTTATGTCTTTCTTCAATTGTAATTACACTATTTTTATGATTCTAACACTAATGCTTTGATTTAAATCATACATTCATTGACTCATCGAAACTTATTTAAAAAAACATCATCAAAGCGTCATGATTGAAAAATCAACATCAGTATTTTCTTGATTAGAGAATTCTGATATTAAAAATAGAATCCACTGTCTTTTGCTGCTGCTAACGTTATTATTATTTTCATGAGAGCAAATTATGAACAATGAAGTGTCTACAATAGAGCGAGCTATAAATTTTCGCCCTTCCGATAGCAAGCTAATGATTTATCTGAGTGCGGTAACTGCACTCTATCTAATCTGGGTCGGTTTATTAAAGCTATCACCACCAGAACATCAACAAATAGAGTTCTGGCTGGGCAATAGCCCACTTTTCGATGGTTTATTAACAACCATAGGAACACCAACTATTGGTGTTTTAATGGCGCTATTTGAAGTACCTGCTGGCTTACTGATTTTGCTAGGTTTAAACAATCGGAAACTTGGTATTATTGGTTGTTTGATGGCGATGGCGATTTTTGCGCTCAATTTTCTCTACTTATTTACCAACCCAGTTTGGGTTGATGCCTTGGGTGGGTTTCCAATAATAGGTTCTGGACAAAATCTATTAAAATATCTGTCGATGTTTGCAGTTCCAGCTTATATCTTATCGCAATATCTGCAGGAAAAAGAAAACTGCAGCAATGCTTTGTTGGTTCGAAAGCTAGCAATTTTCTGCTGCTTTGCAGGAATTGTTCTGGTTATGGGTTGGATTGGCTGGATGAAATTCTACGAATTTGAAGCCAAGGGTATTGTCCGCTTGATGGAACCAAATATCTTTTTCAATTGGACCTATGCCATTTGGAGTGTACAAGGTGCTTCTAACTTTATTGGTATTGTTGAGTGGGCCTTTCTTGCATTGCTATTGTGCCTGCCATTTAATCGCCTGCTAGGCACTCTCGGTGTTATCGGTATTGCTCTGACTGCTTTTGGCACATTAACCTTTATGTTTTCTACTCCTGGTTGGAATCCCGACTCTTTCTTTCCACTATTAAACCGTACAGGTGTTTTTGTACTTAAAGATCAACTGCTACTCGCTGCTGCAATTATTTTATGGCGTGAGTACTAGAAAACATCCTTAATAACCAAAGAGGCTCGTAACCTCTTTGGTTATTTTCTATGACGCTACCCAATTTTAAATCTATAAAGAGTGTCACTCTCGCCCAACACAACGCGAAATTATGGCTGCGGCAAATAATAAACATCCCTCCTTACAAGGCATCGAATATTTTGCTGCATATAGGTTTGATAAGCCTTCGGCATCCTGAAAGAATGAAGTGAAAGAATGACGCCACCCAAGTTTTTAACTATATCTCAATCAAAAATTCTGATAACAAAGAATGACGCCACCCAAGTTTTTAACTATATCTCAATCAAAAATTCTGATAACCGAGATAACTGAAAATTATTAGTATTTAAAATGGTTGCGGCAGTCACTTCTTCGCTTCGGATGCGATGATACTGAATCGATACCACGACGAATACCGGATTAGCTCCGGTTATTAAAAATGTGTTTAATTTTTTAACAGCTATAAAGAATGACGCAAAAGAATGAAAAGAATGACGCCACCCAAGTTTTTAACTATATCTCAATCAAAAATTCTGATAACCGAGATAACTGAAAATTACTGGTATTTAAAATGGTTGCGGCAGTCACTTCTTCGCTTCGGATGCGATGATACTGAATCGATACCACGACGAATACCGGATTAGCTCCGGTTATTAAAAATGTATTTAATTTTTTAACAGCTAAATCAAGAAGGCGGTTGTTTTCCTTGCGCATGTGTCTGCTGTCGACAAGCCTCAGTTTGTTGCTTGACTCGCTCTTTGAACTGTTTGAGGTTCAGCGCACTCCCCATCGCATGGGCAAACTGTCGCGCACTGGCCATTGCAGTGCTGCGACCGCTCATGGCAGAAGCCCACCAGCGTGCATCAGCATCAATTTTTAATCGCTCAAAAATTGGCGGCAAACTATCGTCCATATGATACTTTTTATTAGCTCGCGCCATGCGAGCACTAGCATCAACCAGTTCCAGATAATCTTTTAATTTAAATGGCAGCGGATGAGGTTTATCTTTGATGTTAATACTGGACTTGGTTTCACTATCAACAAAAGGTTTTAATCGGGCGAAATTGTAATCGTAGCGACGCTGACCATTTGTTTTTCGGCTTTTATTTCTACGATGATTACTGGCGGGTAATTCAGTTTCAATTCGAGCTTGAACCGAAGTGTAATTCGAACTTTCTGGCGTTTGTGCAATACCAGCACGCAACGGATTCAGGTCGACATAAGCCATGCAGGTTAGCAGGGCTTGTTCATCCAGCAATGCTTGCGCCTTAAAACGCCCCTCCCAAAAACGACCTTTACATTGATCTTCTGCATTGGCGAGTCGTGCCAATGGCTCGTTAATTGAGCGCATAAACCAGCTTATAGAATAAAGCCGCTCTCGGTAAATCGTGCTGGCAGTTTCTTCGACCCATCGAACCTGCATCTGGGTAAGTAAACGGTGCTTGTGTGGATCGAGATAATCTTTAACCCACGGATGAGGCGAAAACACTTTGCAGTATTGCAACAACACCTGCTTGATATTCCAGCTTTTGGCACGCTCGACATCGATATAAACCACTAGATGATAGTGATTCGACATCACAGCGTAAGCAGCAATATCAACCGCAAACGCTTGGCTCAGTCGATCAATTCTATCGACAATCCATTGGCGACGGTGATCATAATTTTTACGGTGTTTTTTGAGCAGAGTTGGGTCTTCCCCACACAGCCACCCTCGCCTAACACAACGCGAAATTACGTGGAGAAATGGATTTTCCTTCGGATCGTAAAGAATGGCTCTAGGTGCTGGCATGATGTGAAAATGACAACTTTTTCAAGTGCCGCTCCTGCAAAAATCAACGGTTTTCACAGATTAAATCAATAGCAATCGAATGAGAAATCAAATGTTTTTTGGCAGGTATAAATAAGATCTTGGGTGGCGTTATTACTCTCTTATTTACAGATTTTAGTTTATTTTTTAGTTTCCATTTTTCAATTTTTTGATTTGTTATTATTGCATTATGATTCACATATTCTTTTGACATTTGAATATCACAAAGAAAATTTGTGAATATCAGAACTCTGTCATATACAGAGCGACTTCGTATTATGTAATTTTCAATATGAAATTCAATATATTCAGCCACTTGATGATCATTAGGGCAGAAAGCATGTGATTTTCTTATACATTGCTCAGCGATTACAAGCTTTCTCAAAGCTGTATCAATAGATTTACACGTTTGCCAGCAGTCAATTTGATATTGCTGGTCATCTGTTGGTTCTATATCTTTCTTGTGAAACTCTAAATCACTTAGAAATAGAGTGAAAATTCGATGATTCAAATTTACTCCTTAGAACATAACACCTCAAACAACGGCTAATTTTACAGTCGCGCTTTTTGCGGTGTCTTTTGCAAAAAGCGCGACTGTAAAATTTATCCGAAAAAACCGGGCATTCAGCAAGGTTTAACCAATGCATATTTAGATGCTGAGGGCTTATTCTCGTTAAGAGAAAGATGGATCACGCTTCACTATCCCAAGTGAAACGCCCTGTGCGGACCCGCATGCAGGGTGTTGTGGGGGCTGAGGGTTAGAGACCCTCGGCTACCCGATTATATGCTAAGACCACACTTGTCACCATTTCTTTTGTTTAACGTAATTAATTTTAACAGCACCGGAATCCGACTCTTTAGCCGCCAACTCTATTATGCCGCCAGATTGAAGTAAGCCGAGTTGTTTCTTAGTACCTTGACTGAAACGACTTACCTTTAGCTCCAACGCTGCGTCAGTAAAACCAGACTGCGTAAGTTTGATAAAAGCCAGCAATTTTCTTTTACTCGGATCACCACTTAAATCTCTAATAGTAAATATTTGGGTATGTGAATCAAAATCAGCAACTGATTTAATAGAGCCATCTTCGTAGCTCCATTCATCTCCTTTTTGAGTCTTCCAGTTACTTCTCATACATCCCCGTACATATAACGGTTTACAACAACCAGGGAGAATTGAGCCTTGGCGAAATTCGAGTCGGTTGCTTGTGTTTGTTGAACGAAGCCGCTGCGCGACACCTATCCTTATTTGTTATGACAATTTAAAAAGTACAGATTTCATTTTTTTCGGTAGCGGCATTTATTGTTTGTTGTTCTGTCAGAGAAACATCTCGAACCAAAGCCCCGCTAAATGCATATACAGAAATAATATATTGATGATTTTTTTCAGGTATAAATTCAGTCCCGGTTATTCTAGTAACCATTTGGGAGCCTTCTTGAGTTATGGTGCTGTAGCTATTTATTAGAGGCTGATCTGCAGGAACCTGTACTGTTATTGAATCAATTTTACCATCAGGCGCTTTGAGGGTTGCTATAGCGCTCGGACTTGCACAGTCTTTGCTTTCAAATTTAAACACTGAAGTTGGTGCATAAAAGAATGGCCCCGACTTAGGTGAGGAACTTAGGTTATATGTCACTTCAACGAGATCAACTCCTTGAGGCGGGACATACTTGGTGGCGCAGCCTGCTAATAATAGAACGCCTAGTGCAGGAATAATCTTCTTCATCGTACCCTCTAAAAAGTCATAACAGCTTAATAGTATGCATGCGCGATATACCGGTTTTGTAGCATACTGGTAAATATGCAACCACCTGAAATACTTCTAGTTTTCCTCAGATCTTCCAATCCTGACCGAGAAACCGCGCATGCCTGTTATCTCAAGATAACAGGTTTTTTGTTATTTCGGAACAGACTCACCTCAACCTATTGATATGATGTTATTTAAACTGGTTTACCTTCGGTAAAACGCGCATTCTAGCGATAGCGTTCAGTCAAAACGCGCATAAAAACCAGCATCCTCAGAAATAGACTGTTTATATATACAGCTTTTCACTTCAGGTTGCTTTTATGGCTTCGAGGTGCGTTATTTGGCGCTGGAAGTCTGGTGGTTTGACGCTGGGGACTTGTTTAAATATCTGGTTAGCGATTTATTAAACGACTTATTTTTCTACGATTGAATCACGTTAGAATTTTGAAAAATATAACGCTTACGAAAAACCCGGGTGCGCTTGAGCTTACCCAGGATACGAGGTTGTACGGAACAATCGTGCAATTGATTTCAACGGTTGATATATCCACTAAAAACCACAAAACAATTCCGACATAATGTTTGCAGGGAATTCACTGATACCCCCGAAAGTTGCAGGTCGCGCATAGCGCTCCGTGCAACCTACGCGGGCGAGCAATTAATTCATCGATTTAATTCCGTAGGTCAACTTGCTTGCCACCCACAATCGTGTTTGGCCAACAATAAGATATTTTTATAACAAGCAAACTAATAAATCATCAAATCAGTTTACTCATAAGTTATTTTTTATCTTGTATAGTCATTCTTTTGGGTGGCATCAGTTTTCGCGCCGATGAAACCGGCGTCAATATCAATGGTAAACGAAAGTGGCTACATGTCGCGAGCAATGACCGCTGGACGTGGATTGAAGCGCATGAATCAAGAGGTATCGAGGCAATGGAAGCGATCGACATCTTGCCTAAATTTACCGTTTTATTGGTACACGATCACTGGAAAAGCTACTACCGATTTGTGCTGTGCTTGCATGTATTGTGTAACGCCCATCATGTACGTGAATTGGCGCGAGCCCATGAGCAAGATGGCCAGCAGTGGGCCAAGGCAATGGAAGATCTGCTTTATGAAATGAATACAGCAGTCAATGAGGCGGGGGGTGAGTTGGATGAAAAGCAGTGTCAAAAATGGGTGAAGCGATATCGAAAAATATTAAAAGCAGGTGATCGGGAATGCCCGGCACCTGAGCCAAAAAAAGCGGATAAAAAAGGTCAATTAAAACGAGGGAAATTAGCACGAAGTAAATCGAGAAATTTATTAGAACGGCTGCGGGATTTTGAAGCAGACGTGCTGCGGTTTATGAGTAATACCCGAGCACCGTTTACCAATAATCAGGGTGAACGGGACTTCCGTATGAGCAAGGTTCAACAGAAGATATCAGGCTGCTTCCGCTCATGGGATGGCGTGAAAGCGTATTGCAGAATCCGGAGCTATATATCGACCTGCCAAAAACATGGGGTCGGTGTTGGGGAGGCTTTGTCGTTATTATTTGCGGGTAAATGGCCGGACTTTATTCAGGAGAAATTGGATCGGTTGGTGTGACATGCTGAATGGTTACAAATTTTGAAGCCTTAACAAAGACTGGCATGGAATAGAATGCCGAGTGCTTTACCCAATAATTTGGCTAATTTCTTTTTTGGCTTGATCTAATGAAGCTTCTGCCGCATCACCCATTGCCAAATCTTCCGCATAAATCGTGTGCACCGAAGTCAGTCCAATAAATGCTAAGAATTGACGAACAAAAGGCATTTGATGATCGATACCTTGCTGATGTAATTGCCCACCGCGAGTCGCAATTAAATACACCGGTTTATCTTGCATTAAACCTACCGGTCCTTTGTCAGTGTATTTAAACGTCACACCAGCACGGGCTAATAAATCAAACCAGGCTTTCATTTGAATCGGTAGGTTGAAGTTGTAGGTCGGCACACCGATCACCAGTGCATCGGCGGTTTCAATTTCATCTTTCAGTTGATCTGCTAAGTCAATAACTTGCTGTTGCGCTTCACTTCGTTGTCCGGCTTCACTGCCTAAAGCGCCCATCACTTCCAAATCAAGCATCGGCAACGGCTGTGCAATTAAGTCGCGTTCTGTCACTTCACCTTGATGAACCTGCTGCCATTGCTCAATTAAATGCTGTGCCAGTTGGCTCGATTGGCCATTGTCACCAAACAAGCTGCTTTTTACATAAAGAAGTTTTTTCATTTTTATCACCTTTAACGCTATTACCGTAAAGCGCCATTACCCGGAAGATTAATAAATTTGCTGCGACCGCTTTAAATGACTGTAAGCGGCTTGAAGCAACTGACAGCGAGTTTGGTATGAATTGAGTCGATCATACATAGTAAAAAACCGTGGAGTATGATCGAATTTTTAGATGTGTTTGATTACACTAGTACTACTTTTAGACTGGCTGCCCGCCAGATCAGTCCGCTAGGGTTAATCAACATTTAAGGTGCGTTAATGGCAAGCCAACAGATAAAACCCTCAGCCAAAGTCACGCTGGAACAGTGGCAAGCCTTGATTGCAGTGGTCGAGCAAGGTGGTTATGCCGCTGCGGCTGAGTATTTAAGAAAAAGCCAATCATCTATTAGCTACAGCGTACAAAAGCTTGAAAGTAACTTGGGTTTACGGTTATTTAAGTTACAAGGCAGAAAATCGGTACTGACTGAACGAGGCAAGCTCATCTATCACAGCGCCTGCCAGTTATTACAACAATCCCAACAGATTGAATCTCTGGCACAGCAGTTTTCCAAAGGGGTTGAGTCCGATATAAAAATTGCTTACGACGCACTATTTCCGACTTGGATGATTCTGGATGCAGTGGCTAATTTCCAAAAAAGTTATCCACTAACCCGGGTCGAATTGAGAGAAACCGTGCTGAGCGGTACCACTGAAGCAATGCTCGATAGCCAATATCAGATTGCGATTGGTGCCATATTAACGCCGGGGATTATTGGCGACCCGATTATCGATGTGGAGTTTCTTGCGGTTGCCAGCCCGGAGCACCCGCTTCACCAACTGAAGCGGACAATTGACGAGGTAGATTTACGTCAGCATTGCCAGCTAGTTATTAGTGATTCAGGCAAACAAAATAGAGATGGCGGCTGGTTAGGTTCACCAAAACGCCTGACCGTTAGCCATCCAACCGCATCAATTTATGCCGCATGCAAGGGCATTGGCTTTGCTTGGTTGCCAATAGAAAAAATTCGCCCCGAATTAGTCAGTGGCCAGTTAAAAACACTGCCATTGAAACAAGGCAGAGCCCGCAAGGTTCCGTTATATATGGTGCACAGCCACCACGGTTATAGTGGCCCGGCAACTAACCATATGATCGATATGATTCGCCAGCAAATCGCTGCCCATCAGCCATTAGATTGCAGTGGTCAAACGGATAGTCCATAACCGAGTATTGTCTCAGCCAACACGTAATGGCTGCAGATGTGTTAATCTGTGCCAAAGTTTTTTCAAGAGCAGCACCAGATGTTAATCCTCGGCAAAGTTACCCCAGAACAGTTGATCGAACAGAAGTTGTTCAGACATTTTCATAGCAAATTCACCCCAAACCATGATGTTTTGCAAAAAATCCTGCCAGATGAAAGCATCGAAATTACCGTAATCGTCGGCACCTGGTGCACCGATTGTCATCATCATGTCGGTAAGTTCATCGCCTTGATGGAAGCCAAGAGCAAACTGCTGTGGAAAGTTAACTACATTGCAGTAGACCGTAAAAAGCAAGACCCAGATGGTTTGGCAGCTGCTTATGAATTTACCAAGGTGCCTACCTTTATCATCAAGAAAGAGGGTCGTGAAGTGGGTCGCATTGAAGAAAAACCGATGGTGTCATTGGAAGTTGATTTATTCTCGATTATTAAACGCGCTTAAATGCTAAAAATAATCGATTAAAAGACAGACACAAAAAAGCCGCCGCTGTATTAATATAATAATTAATACAGCGGCGGCTTTTTCAAATCAATTAAAGCAGTTTAATGCCCTGGCCTTGAATCTCAATCAAACCCTGTCGCTTCAAGCCGCCAATTGCTTGCTTGAAAGATTTTTTACTGCACAAGAACAAACGGCGAATCAGCTCTGGATCTGTTTTATCATGTACCGGCAAAAAGCCACGAGATGCATGTAATTTATTTAAAATACTTTGCGATAATGCATCGATTTTAGCGTAGCCAGGTTGCTCTAGCATAATATCAATATTGCCATTTTCATGGATTTTCTTGATAAAGGCTTCCAGCTTCTGGCCATACTTTAATGGCTGGGTAATGTCTGACTGGAAAATTTGTCCCCAATGGGCATTTTCAACAATCACCTTGGTGCCTAAATCGGTTCGACCCGCCACCAGAACGTTAACTTTCTGGCGTGATTTATATTCAGGCTTGCTCTGGTTGAGGTGTTTATCATAACGACCAGTTGCGGCAATACGGCCCGAGTTATCGAGGTAGACATACACCACATAATGGCGGTCTTCTTCCATTTTTGGTCGCTGCTGGGCAAAAGGTACCAGCAAATCTTTCGGTAAGCCCCAATCAAGAAATGCACCCACTTGGTTGACCATTGCCACATTCAAACAGGCAAACTGGCCCAGCATTACTTTGGGTGTTTCAGTAGTGGCAATATACTGATCTTCAGAATCGAGGTAGATGAACACATCTAAATCATCACCAATCTGAGTATTCTCAGGCACGTAACGACGTGGTAATAGAATCTCACCAAATCCATCGATATCTTTATTACCGCCATCTAGAAAGAGTCCAAAATCGACCTGTTTAATGACCTTAAGTCGATTCATCTGCCCTAACTTAACCATGCCTGCCTGCCTCTAACACTAAAAAACACCGCAAGCATACATTAGTTTTCTGGTTCAAGCTGCCATCTGCAGTCAAACCGATTAGAATAGCCGACTTAATAGCGCGCCAATTGCCAGACCAACCGTTTAGCTGATATTTCATGCCAATGGTTGGGCTGAAAGCAATAGTTTCTATTCTCCCTAGAGGGCGATAGCCTTGGCTGCGACGATGTATTTAACAAGCGAGATTAAGAATGGCGATTAACTGGTTCCCAGGCCACATGCACAAGGCCCGCAAAGAGATCAAACAGCTGATGCCGAAGATCGATGTGGTGATCGAAGTGTTGGACGCCCGGCTACCCTACTCCAGCAGCAACCCCTTGGTGCCACTACTGAGAGGTGAAAAGCCATTTTTAAAGATCCTGAACAAGAGCGATTTAGCAGACCCTGCAGTGACTAAACGATGGGTCGAGACCTTGCAGCAAGAGCCTGGCGTTAAAGCCATTGCCCTGCACCAGAAACAAAAAGGCGAAGTTAAACGCATACTTGAGCTGTGCCAGAAAATGATGCCAGAAGGGCGTAATTACATTATCAAGCCATTGAATGCTTTGATTTTAGGTATTCCCAATGTTGGAAAATCGACCCTAATTAATACCTTGGCAGATCGGGCGATTGCACAAACCGGTAACACGCCAGCAGTCACCAAAATTCAACAGAGAATCAAGTTACCTAGCAATATTGTGCTTTATGACACGCCTGGCTTTTTATGGCCTCGCCTTGAGCCAGAAGCCTGTGGATATCGCTTGGCGCTGTCGGCTGCGATTAAAGATTCCATCTTTGAATATGAAGATGCTGCATTGTTTATGGCCGAATATTTACTCGACCGTTATCCAGCCATCACACAAAAGCATTTCCGCCTGACAGAACTTCCGGTAGACAATATTGAAATGCTGGAAATGATTGCGGTTGTGCGCGGTCATATGCGCAAGGGTGGTATTCCAGATATTCACAAAGTGGCCACTGCAATGATCAATGATTATCGTAGTGGCGTGCTGGGCAAAGTGACCCTAGAAACACCAGAAATGGTGGAAGCTGAATTGGCAGCGGTTGAGCAAGCTCAAAAAGAAAAAGCCAAAAAAGAAGGTAAGGGTCGCAGAAGCTAAAGTCACCTCTGTCACTTTGGTTAGAAAAACACCAGTGCCTTCTGACAAACAATGCAAAATGTCAGAGGGCACTGAGGCTTTTCTCCAGTGATCGGGATAATTTAAAAATCTCTACAGGGCCTTAAAAATTCCATCACTCATGCTAGCAAACTTCTCGAACCACTATTTTCTGACTACTTACCTAAGGTTGGATAAGCTCCAACATAAACAAGGTCTGTGTTTTTAGCTGGCAAGTGACAACCTAAACAATCAGCTTTGTAGTTAGAAGAAACATTTTTACTACGGTTGTCCGGCTTATATAAACCCCAACCCCAACCTTCACCCCAAATTTTATTATCAGAGAAACGTCCTTTCGCATCCTTGATCATCACAAACCACTGCTTAACATCTGTCACCGCGTGCCCCACGCCTTGACCCGTTGTATAATCGCCTGTTTTAGAAGCTCGTAGTTCCTTCACAAGAGTTGCACCATCAGGGAATTTACCCGTTTTTCGATATGCTTGTGCGCTCGACTTCTCGGTGTAAACATCATGAAAACCACTAGCTGCACCCTCAGGCACAAACCATGAGCCCAAGTGAACCATCGATATGCGAAAATCATCAGGCAAGCTTATATTGCCTTGAGTATCAACATATGGAGAGAACGATTTATCATCAGCTATTGCTTCGCTCGCCATCAAGAATGATGCACTCAACATTACTGACATGGATATAGCAGGCACTATTTTTGTTTGTACTTTTTTTCGCAACGTATTAAGTCGTTTCATAAAAATTCTCCATAATTCAGTGAACATTCAACATTTATCACTAACAAATCTTCCGAATATTCTTCGATAGCATCCCATTCATCCGCTTGGAAAAGCATACTGCAGTGCAATTCAAGAAAATTTTGTTTAATGAATAAGTAGCTTTAGTTTTTTTGAACATATGCTTTCGATATCTAAAAAACAACTGAAACTAAACGAAGGCCAATAAATATCTTTACCGCTATCAAGTGTCACGATTAATTATTCCGTTGCAGAAGGCGATTTAAGGTTTGCTCTTTTCTTTAAAGGTCGTGGAATATAATAAATACTCTGTTTCTCGAGGCACCGAACCTTATGTTGCGCGTAGGTTTGATAAGCCTTCGGCGCAATCAGACACTTTTGGGACGTATCGCCAGATGTCTGATTTCGCTACGTGACCCACACGGAAGTGGGGAATGCCGAAAAATGTATGGAACATTTTCGGCCTCATCAAACCTACAATATTCGGGACAATTTTAAATTCTTGAGCCCCTAACAGTAACTCCCAAACCTTTTTCGCATAATCAAACCAAGAGTAATTACTGGCATTATACTTAACAACTTTTGATCGGAGTTTTACTCGATTAACAGCCTGTACAGCACGAATAAAATCACCTGGACCTCTACTTAAAAACTGTTTGGATCTGCTAGCACTCTCAGCAGAAATTTTACTTCCCTTAAATACTACGACTCTAAGGGTCGTGGAATAAAATAAACATCCTGTTTATCGAGGCACCGAACCTTATGTTGTATGTAGGTTTGATAAACCTTGTAGCATAAAGTTAGCTATCTATGACATGGGCTATTTTTTCCCACAACTTTTATACGATCAGCTTTTAGTTAAATGGCTTTTTGAAAATTACATCGCCATTTTACGCTGCATTAACACTTCCATTTCAGCGCGTTCGACTCCTGCAACCCCCATCAAGTCAATAGAAACCTGCTGCAATTCGATAGTTTTCGGGTATTCAATTAACCAAAAACGTCCGCCTACCGAAGTTGTTTTTGCGCCACTGGGCAAGTCCAAAGCCGCTTTAGTGACAGTACCATCATGCTTAACCACTATTACTCCAGAAATACTACCGACTTTATTGCTTTGTAACTCTCGCACTTGGCGACCAGCATAAATGCCGTTAGCAACAACATTAACGTTGGCATCCGCGCTTAAAGCACTTTGTACCGCAATAGGTCGATAGTTATAACCTGCGCTGGTAAAACTTGTTTGATTTTCCTGAGCGACGAGTTGACCAGAGCCAAGCACGACCACTAAGGCAATCATGTTAATAATCTTTTTCATATATAAAACCCTTAGTGACCGTATATTTTAATCGCCGCTTGCTGGAATTGCCCTGGGCTGGAATTATTAGATCGAGTAACAGAGACAGGTCTTTCAAAATTGTTCGTTATATAAAATCGGAAAGCACCCGAATTAGTATCAATAACCCTTACTTTCCAAACACCTTGGCTATTCTCACCATAAAATGCATGGCTTAGCAGTATTGTGTCTTTGTAATCACCAAAAAAATCTGAATTTGAATAGTCATCCGAAAGATCATAAACCAATAAACTTCTTGGCGTCATTACAACGCTTTTAGTTCCTTGTGGTGATTCCACTTCAATCATCAAGTCAGCATCTCGACGATGCTGAATGCTAATTTTCAACTGAATCGATTCAACTGTATAATTATTGGTGATATTAATTTGCTTTTCTGCGCCCAAAACGCTGTTTTCTGCAATGGTTATGTTTCTAGTTGATGCAGTAATAAACCCTGTTTTTTTCAATACAGGTAGTTTCTGGTAACTACTGCTTTTTGCCAAAGTCACTGCAGCTTTGGCATTTACCCGCCCAAAACCATACCAGTTATGAAAGTCAAAGCCTGCAGCATTAGCCAGCCAACCGGGTTCAGCGGTGATGGATAACCCGCCATTATTTAAAATAACTGGCCGAAAATTAGCATCAACCTTAGTCGCAGTTCGAGCAACAATATCTCTAGCATCACGCCAGCTTAAAGAAGGGTCTGCTTGATAGATTAATGCAAATACTCCAGAAACAACGGGGGCTGCAGAAGAAGTGCCATTAAAAGTAGAAGTGTAATCGCAGCTTGAATTATCACCTCTAAGGCCTCGATCAAATGGCGCTTCAGATTGGTCAGTTGCATAACCTTGATTACAACTTTGCACATCAGTAGTAATCATTGCTGGTTGGTTAAAACCGTACTCTCCACCGGGTGCAGTCGCCCAAACCGATGAGCCGACCGACGAATAGGAGCTCAAGGTTCCTGTTGCATTTAATGCCGAAATCACTGTTTCATAAAAACTAGAACTCATTGGCTCTATGCCAGCAACATGAGCAGTTAATCGCCTTACCTCTGTATTATCAGAAAAAGCATTTTGGCAATAAATAAAATCAGGCGTAACACCACTGAACTCAAGTTGATCTGCATTAAAAATTCGACAAAATGAGTTGCCAGCAGACTTTATAAAAGAAATTCCTCTTCCTGAGTTATTCGATGTAATTTCAATAAATTGTGCTTCAACCACATCATGATTTTCAGTATTAAATGGAACCGGTGACAAAAAACTACTACCAAAACTTTGATTAATTACTCGCGCATCGGCCGTTGCTGCTCCACCATGACTATCTAACAAGTTAGATATGCTTTGGTTTTCTCTTAAAAGAAAATTAAAACCGGCAATCGAAGCGTTAGGCGCAACGCCTCGCCCACCAATATTGTTATAGGCTTGGGCAGCAATTAAACCGGCAACCGACGTTCCATGATCACCTCCATTGCTTGTTGGTGATGGGTCTGAGTTGACTGGCGAGCTATAATTCTTTGATTTACCAGAAATAACATTATTTTTTAAATCTGGATGGTTAATCTCTAAACCCGTATCAACCACAGCAACGAAAATACCGCTGCCGTTATTTTGATTTTGGTGTAAATCATCAATATTAATATCTTGGCCAACCACGCCGGAGCTCGCTGAGTAAGCTCTCTGTCCAGTATTATTTAAATGCCATTGTTCAGAATATAACGGATCTGATGTAATATCGATCCGTATTGAACCACTTACCGTGCTGGTCGCATCTGAAACATTCACTAAAATATTTTCAAACACAACGCTAGATCCGTTATAAGTGTAATCAAATGATCCGTTACTCTTTAAATTAAAATTACCCGCAAGGTTTTGCGCAGGCAAAGAGAATATTAGATTACGACTATCTAGATCGGTTGCCAGAATTTGTCCTTGAACAATTCGACCATCTTTTGCATCGAATACTTGATTTCTACTAATCACTGGCGGTTCACTGGCTTCGGTCACTGTGATATTGATGGTGATATCTAACGAAATATTTCTATCACTGACCGTTGCAATCAGCAGGTCAGTACCAATGAAATCACCTGGAGAATAAAGTAATTGCAGCCCATTAAAACTGGCATTGCCATTTTTTGGCGCTGTTTTAACAACGGCTGACAACGGATCACCATCAACATCTATAACAGGTAGCGTGAGGTTTCTTGGCTGATTTTGACCCGTTTCTAATGAAAGAATGCTCTGCTGGGCAACAGGCGCATCATTAACTGGAGCAATTTGTAGTTGCACCGTTTTATTTATCGATACCAATTCATCAGAAATCTTGACGGTAAAACTGCTAGCGCCGTTAAAGTTAGCTGCTGGCATGTAACTAAACTGATTTCCATCTAGCGTGACTTCTCCATTACTGGAATTTTGCAACATGGTGTAGCTAAGGATATCGCCGTCAGGATCCGATGCGCTGATCGTTCCTACAACTGGCTGATCTTCAGTTCCTGAAAAGGTTTGCTGGATCGACAGTGTTTTTGGCGCATCATTAATTGGATTGATCGTTACCGGAACCGTGACTGAAACAGAACTCGTGCCGTCAGAAACATTCAAACTAAAACTATCACTACCAAAAGCATCTTTAGTTGCAATAAAAACAAAGGCACCGGTTACGTCATTAACTGATACCGTGCCTTTAGTAGGCAAATCACCTAATGAATAGCTCAAGCTTTCATTTTCAGGATCTGTTGCCAGAAGCTGCCCATTAACTGAGCTATCTTCATTCAAAGTAATACTAACATCATCAACTTGAGGTGGCTGATTGCTCTTATCTTCCGAACCTCCTCCACCGCCGCCGCCGCATGACAACAAAAGCGGCAAACAGAATACTGTTACTAACTTACCTTTCATAAACACCCTTTTTTCTTTTATAAATCAATAATATTAGAATATTTAATATTTCTAAATTATCAATTTGCTTCGATGGCGATATATTGTTATTAGCATTTTACGATCTTCTGGTAGGATCGAGAAGGTACATATTATCAGGCATTGTTGATATTATAAATAACTTGTATTTTTCATTAATCTTTGCATTGCAACCAACTTTCAATTTAGAGAAGTACGTCAACCACTATCATGATTGACTACATTAGCTAATTAGAAAATAAATGTTTAGCTAAATTAAGCACATAAAAAAGCCGGAGTAAACTCCAGCTTTTAACTTCCCATATAAATCAAAAGTCAGCTCTTCAAAAATAGCTAGCCTGCGAAGCTCATTATTCAAGTCGTTTTCGTCGTAATAATCTTAATGAGTTCAGCGTTACCAACGCAGTTGCTCCAGTATCGGCAATTACTGCCAGCATTAAGCCGGTGACACCAAACAAACTGGTGGCCAAGAAAACTACTTTTAAACCAATGGCAAATATTACATTTTGGCGAATAATCTGTAACGTTGCTCGAGATAGATCGATCATCGATGCTAGGTCAGTTACCCGATCATTGGTCAGTGCGGCATCGGCAGTTTCTAATGCCACATCGGTGCCTTGTCCCATTGCGATACCAACATGTGCTGATTTCAACGCCGGAGCATCGTTAATACCATCACCAACCATTGCAACCGGTGACGCTGCCTGCAACAGCTGAACTTGGGCGACCTTATCTTCTGGCAACAAACCTGCTCTGAAATCTATGCCTAAAGTGCCTGCAATGGCTGCTGCAGCACGAGGGTTATCTCCAGTTAGCATGACGCTGGAAATATTCATCCGCTTTAACAATTCCATCGCTTTAATTGCATCAGGTCGTAAAGTATCGCTAATCGCAATCACACCTAATAATTGCTGATCATCAGCGGCACTTTGGTTAACGACTGCAATCACCGTTTTTCCGTGCGCTTCCAATTCCGCAATTTTTTCGCTTGCACTGGTTACTACTTTAGCACCGGCAACATTCAAGCGATTTGCTGCAAACTGGTCATATTGGTTAATTTTCTGAGCTAAATGCACCGGAGAACCAATTAATATGCTCTGTGCTTCAACCTGACCGGAAACTCCTTTACCTGCTTGAGCTGCAACATTTTCGGCAAGTGGAATATCAATCTGTTGAAGTTTTGCATAAGCAACGACCGCTTGAGCTAGTGGATGGCGAGATACCGATTCAACCGCTGCGGCCAATTCAAGCAACCGCTGCTCATTACCATTAAATGCAACCAGATCGACAACCTGCGGTTTACCTTGAGTCAGTGTTCCTGTTTTATCAAAAGCAACTTGCTTAACCGAACCTAACTGCTCTAATGCCGCACCACCTTTAATTAGAATGCCCTGTTTAGCCGCTCGAGCCAAACCAGAAGTCACCGCAGCGGGAGTAGAAATTACCAGGGCACATGGGCAACCGATTAATAACATGGTTAAGCCGCGATAAATCCAAACCGACCATTCGGCAGCAAAAAATATTGGAGGAATAACAATCACTAATGCTGAAAAGAGCATAATTGATGGGGTATACCAGCGGGAGAATTTATCAATAAACCGCTCAATCGGTGCTTTACTTTCTTCAGCTTCTTCGATTAATTTTAAAATTCGGTCAATCGCATTATGACCTGGCTCTGAAGTGACTTTAAGCCTTGCTACTTGGTCAGCTGCTAAGCTTCCAGCCAGAACATTTTCTCCAGCAACTCGGTCTACTGGCACAGACTCTCCAGTTAATGCACTTTCATCAAAGCTTGCAGCTAATGAGAGTAACTGTCCATCAGCGGCCAATCGATCACCCGGCAGCACTTCGATAATATCGCCAGGCAATAAATCACTGGCTAATACTTGCGTTTTCTCTTCGCCATTTTCAGTAGTGCGAATTCGCCAAGCTTGGTCGGGGCTTAAAGCCATTAAGCTTTCAACACCTTGACGAGCCTTACTGGCCGCCAAACCTTCCAAGTGCTCGCCGACTAAAAACAGTAATAACACCATGCCGGCTTCTAAGGTTTCCCCAAGAATTAACGCGCCTAACGCAGCAATCGTCATTAAGGTTTCAATCGAAAAGGGGCTGCCTGTTTTAGCCAGTTCAATTGCTTGCTTGGCGACAGGAATCAACCCCCAAAGCGTCGCCAAAACCAACATTGCTTTACTGTAAATTGCATTTTCTGTCGGTAAAACAGCACCTAACACCAAGCCCAATACTATGAGTGCCGCCAAAACAATTAATTGTTGATATTGAACTAACCAAGAAACTTTAGGTTGCTGATCGGCAGAAATTCTAGTTTTAGAAAGGGTAAAACCGAGACCGCTTACCGTAGATTCCACAACGGGATTGCCGTTAAATCCATCGGCAAAAACGACTTGTAGTTTTTGAGTAGAAAAGGAAATAGCGGCTTTTTCGATGCCAGTAATTCTTGCTAAGGCGTTTTCAACTGCACTGGCGCAAGCAGGACAATCCATTCCGGCGACATACCAAAACTTGGCACCGGCTTTTTTTAATTCAGCAGCATCTAAATCTGGCTCTTTATAGTTGCTGTTTCCGCTACAGCAATCCGAGCTGGCACAACTATCTTCTGACCCGGCACTCGCTTGCTGGCGCGGCAAATCATCTGCTGATTTGCCTGGCGTCGACAAAGCAGAAATTGCAGAAATCTTGCCCAAGCTAGGTTTACTCACCGCTGCGACATGATTGCCTACAGCACTGGAACGGCTCGCTACAGATTTGGATTTGGATTGAGAAGTAGCGCTGGCGCTTATTGAGTTAGCCCCCGAGCAGCTTTTACTTGAGCAACAACTTGTTCCGCCATTCATCATGTCACCGCTATCTTATGAATTAAATTTCATATGAATGATAATTCATAAGATAGTAAAAGCAACCCCTGAGATACTCTTTTACACCTTTTTGACGCAATTAGTCTGCGGCGGATCAAATAACAACAGAATTCGACAAATATTGATATGTTATAACAAGTTAAATGGCATCGATGTCAAGGATATAACATTACAAAATAGGAAGTGGTTTGACCAGCGAGAGATATTTAGAGCCGCAGCATGAATGGAGCCGCCATTATCAATCCGCGGCATCTGAACCTGAACAAACGACAACAGCGTTCAAATCCATAATGTTTAGCGCCCTTATCTGGGGGGCACTCATAACAATGCCGCTAGATCTTTGTATCGCAATTTTTGCATTTATTTCATTGCTGGTAGCCTAAAAATACTAAGCAACAACCGCCAACTGAATCAACATAAAACTTGTTTTTATCCGGCAACAATAGCAAGGTACACCGCATAAACCTTGTAACTAGCCACAGCTATTCAAACTATGAATCTTGCAAAGATTATTTTACTTGCATCTATTGCGATTTGCACATCGTTACCAGCGGCAGAAGTATTCACCTGGACAGATGAACAAGGTGTTAAACACTTTTCCAGCAATAAGCCTCGCAACACTCCTTCGAATAAACTGTATGTTGAATCAGATCCGCAATCCGCCAGAAAGAATATTCGCGAGCAAAAAAAGCAAGCAAAGAGAAATCGCACTTGGGCTCAATCAGCCCTCAACAACCAACCAAATTCTCGCAATTATAAATCTACAAATAAAAATCAACCAAACTGTAATGTAATTATAAAAAATACAAAAAAATCCATCGATAAAAAAATGAAATACCTATTGCACCAGCATAAGTATTATAAAATTACTCAAAAGAAATACCGCACTCAAATCCACCAATTGACAAATTTAAAACGCAGCCTTTCATATAACCAATGTTTAACTGATTTAACGAGTTATAAGAATTCTATTTATCGCTGCATGAATCAATATAACAACCCTAAACGATGCATCAATTAGCAATCTACAAATTTGCTCGCAACCACAATCCCGGCGGTGTGCTCAGCCCTTGATCACGCCGTAACACCACACCATTTTGATCCAAAATGTAATAGCTCGGATAAACCTGCACTTGAAACTGCTGGGCTAACTGCCGGTTACCCAGCAATACCTGCCCTGTAAAACCGGTACCGTCAATAAATGTTTGCACTTCTTCTTGGCTTTGATAATCCAGCCCTATCGCAATCACATTTAGTTTTTTTGCAGCTTGGTCAGAATCGGGTAAAAGA
The DNA here is from genome assembly GCF_003097315.1 of Pelagibaculum spongiae. NCBI lineage: Bacteria > Pseudomonadati > Pseudomonadota > Gammaproteobacteria > Oceanospirillales > Pelagibaculum > Pelagibaculum spongiae. The sequence continues at coordinate 8,560 of NZ_QDDL01000016.1, read as the reverse complement.
AAATTCAAACCCGGCATACTGACTTTACAAAAAGTGCACCAAGGCGCGAAAAAATAAACCAATGTTCTTTTTGATTCTGACGGCCATTGCAGTTCAACCAACTCACCACTCAAATTGGGTAACTGCTGTGCTGGAATCTGCACGCCACTATCCAGCATGTTTCTGCTCATCCAGATACTGAGACCTGTAAACAAAATAACTACTATTAATACTTCGAAAAAATACTTTTTAAATTTTAATTTCACCTAACCATTCCCTCTCACTATCAAACTCATAAACTATCAAAACTACAAAGCATCATAAAAAACAAAATATAATAACAGGTATTTGTTTATAAAAACCGTGAACCTATATTGTTTGATTTGGTCAAAATATAAATGCGACATTTAATCATTATGAAAACTCAAAAAAAGCTTTTATCTCACCAATAACTAATGAACACAATCCAAGGTTTGTTAAATGAATAAAAAACAGAAACAAAAACTGCTTGCTGTAATAAGCATCGGTTCTGCTCTCGCTCTGACAGGCTGCGACAACCACAGTTCAGACGAATCTGTCACATTAAACAATGTTTCAGACAAGCTGTCTTCTTTTAACCGCCAATCTGCTCCCGTAAACTTTGCTCAACCTAATCAAATTAGTGGCGAAGGAATATCTGGCTCAGCTTGGCTAGATTATGACAATGATGGTGACTTGGATTTATATTTAACTAACAGCATCGGCTTTTCCAATGCACTACTGCAAAATAATAATGGTGAATTTACCGATGTTACGGCACAGGCTGGCTTAACCAGTAACGGGGGTAACTCTGCGGTTGTTGCTGGCGATATCGACAATGACGGTTATATCGACCTGTTTGCTTCCGGCGAAGGATTTTTTGCTTTTTCCGAGCAGTCACCCAATCTCCTGTACCATAACAATGGCGATGGCACTTTTACTAATATCGCTGCTAGTGCAGGTGTTGAAACAGCTGAAACGGCTATTTCTGCCGCAATGGCTGATATCAATGGCGATGGTTTGCTCGATCTGTTTGTCTCTTCTCCAGGGCATTTAGATCTCGCTCCCGCCCTTAATCCGCTGCTTCCTAGTGGGCTCTTTGGTGGTCCAGCAAATCAGCATGACAACAAACTATATCTGAACAACGGTGACTTAACTTATACCGACATTTCAGCAAGCTCCGGTTTAGGTTCAGGAATTGGCGCGTGTAGCGTTGCATTCAATGACTACGAAAACGATGGTGATCAGGATATCTATGTCGGTAACTGCAACGATGTTCAGTTTCGCCCCACGCCCATTCAGTTATTCAGAAATAATGGCGACAACACCTTTACTGATGTTGCAGTACAAGCCGGAGTTAATCTGCCTGGCTTTTGGATGAGTATTTCTTTTGCTGATATCGATAACGATGGCGATGATGATTTCTTTGCCAGTAACTTTGCCCAGTCTACACGCATCTCTGACCCAGCAGATGATCCTATTCAAGACTTCCGCCAGCATGCCTTATTTTTAAATAATGGTGATAATACTTATACCGACGTTGCTGATCAATTAGGTCTTGCCGAGCGAGAATTCAGCTGGGGCTCTACTTTTGCTGATGTAAATAACGATGGCTATCAGGATTTATTTTTCACTGGATCCATTCCAATACTCGGTGTAGTCGGCCGCTTTGCTAATCCAGGTTATTTATTTATTAATAATCAAAATGGTGGCTTTGATGAGGCAAGCCAACAAAAGAGCGGCGGCGATTTACGTCAAAACGTTACTTCAGGGGTATCTAAGGCAGATTACGATAACGATGGTTTTGTCGATCTATTGGTAAAAACCGAACGTTTTGTCCCACCGGGTACTACAACCGTTGTCGATTCAGGTCGCCCCATTCTATTAGAAAATCAAGGTAATAATCTCAATTCTGTCACGGTGAAGCTTCAGCCTTCCAATGGCCAAGCAACTGCTGTCGGCGCAAAAATTCAAGTGACCACTAAAGCTGGCACGCAAACCCAGCGCGTATATGCCGGTACCGGCTTTGCATCATCAGATTCACCATGGCCGACCTTTGGCCTTGCCCGAGAGACAGCCGCTCAAATCAGCGTTACTTGGGCCGATGGCAGCAAAGAAAGCTTTGGATCATTCAATAAAAACCAAAGCGTGACGCTTAACCAGGGAACAGGCACTGCAATTAGTAATTAACTAGCAGATATAAATTATTGCCAAGGATGGCTTTTAAAGAAGTGTATAGCGTACAGATAAATTAAGGCTTATTTTCGTAGACAAATACATTTTGATGCACACATGAATTAGGTGCAAACCTAGCCGACCCTGGGCCACCGAGCGTTTGAGATTCAACCAGACAATTCCAAGATATAGTACCTGGATGAAGTGGCGATAATTTCCCATAAAACTGAATATGTTCAACAAATCCATTGTCCAAAATCTTAATCTGAATAACATACAAATCATCAGAAGACCAAGTGCTCATGAAAATATCACGTTGATAAAACTTGTAATCTTTTCCATAAAATCGCTCAACCATCGACGGAAAACGTAAATGCATTGCAGCAAATTCGTTTACATCTATTTTTATTGATGAAATCTCACTGAGCACTTCAGAAAATCGAGCACGATTCAAATTTTTTTCATAAGCCAGAAAACTATAAATAGAAACAAAACCTACTACAAGTAATACCAACATTAACTCGATAAGTGTTAAACCAGAGTATTTATTCATAATGTTTTTAATTAGAACAAGACAGGACACCACCTAAAAAGCATAAGCCCATACCTATCAAACATCTATCTTATTATTTTTATAAAAACCTACAGCCCTAGTTATTTATCTATTAAACAACCAATAACAAACAAAAATTATAAATTTCTTAATAGGACTCATAAATATTAATCCAATCATTATACAAAGCTTTCATTTAGTTTCGTTCAGTTAATAAGCAGCCATAGCAACTAATGAGGAGAATGTTATTTAAAATAACTTGGCCGACCTCCTTTTCTGATTACAGCCAATACTTATTCAGTTCCCCTCAAAGCTAGCTTTTTATTGACATGACAGATAATAGACAGACAATGGTTTCAGAATATCAAAGGATAGCGACAATGGACTATCAGCTAAAACTCAAATCCACTCGTTTTCGCGGCTCAAGCATCACCGAGCCTCGCGATTTCAATGATGAGATGGAAAGCGATCGTGGCCGAGCCTTCAACTCAGCGGCAGTGCGGCGCTTGCAGCAAAAGACCCAAGTATTTCCACTAGAGACTAACGCCGCCATTCGCAGCCGCCTGACCCATTCATTGGAAGTGTTGCAAGTTGGCCGCTACATCGCCAAAACTATCCTAAAGAAGCTATCTAAGCAGTCAGATAACCATTTTCCTCTTGAGTTTTCTGAAGGTTTTGTCAGTTGTATCGAGATTGCTTGCCTATTACACGACATCGGCAACCCACCTTTTGGCCATTTTGGTGAAGAAGCCATTAACTTGTGGGCGGCAGAAAAAGTGACAGCTTGCTTTGCTCAATTCGATGACAGTGAGTTAAAGCAGCAGCTATTGGATGATTTGCTGACTTTTGAGGGTAATGCCCAAGGCCTGCGAACTTTGCACAGTTTACAAACTCTCAATCTAAGCCTGACACAACTAGCTAGCATCATTAAATACACTCGAACACCTGCCGAAGCCAAACCAGATAAGAGCAGCCAGTTTGGCTATCGACAGAAGAAACCTGGTTATTATTTTTCTGAATTACCATTAATCGAAAAAATTAATCAAGCGCTATCTATCGCTCCAGGCTGCCGTTTTCCTTTGGTTTATATCATGGAAGCCGCCGATGATATTTCTTACTGCATTGCCGATTTAGACGACGCAGTGACGAAAGGAATCTTATCGATTGAGGCATTAAATAGCGAACTAAGAAATTCATGGTTAAAGCTTAGTCAACAAAAACCATCGGATAAATTAGAAACCGATTACTTTTATAAAATCCTCGATAAAGCGCAAGAAAGATATAAAAACAATAGCGACAGCAGCCATCATTATATTCTAACGCTGCGTACCGAGCTGGTTAATGATCTGGTAGAATACTCCGCCGACCGCTATTTAAAACACCACCAACAAGTATTCGACGGCACGTTGGATGAATCATTACTCGATGGCCACGATGAATACCATTGCGCACTAGAAAGCTTGCGCGATGTGTCGGTACGCAAAGTCTACAGCTGCCCAGAAGTGGAAGATTTAGAACTGAAAGGATTTTCAATTATTTCTGGCTTGTTAAAAACATACGGTCAATTGCTTGATTTATCTTTTACAGATTTCCAGCTTTTAGTCAATGAAAATAATCTAAAGCACAAGATCATTGAAACTCGGTTATTCCACAAAATTTCTGAAAAACAGAAAGCCGCTTACCTCACAGCCACCGCCAATATTACATTAAAAGCAACAGCCTCAGAAGAAGATCGGTTGTTGGAGTTTTATTACCGAACCAGGTTAGTCATCGACTATATCAGCAGCATGACCGATCACTTTGCCATGGCCGAGTTTCAAAATATCAGTGCAAGCGGATAAAAACTATTTTGATTTTAATTGAATCAAGTTAGATCAAGATTAAAATAACAATTATTAAATGAGGACTAAAAGATAAAATGACAAACAAACCTAGCAAAACAAAAACAAGTTATTACCGTAGGCTTTTTGTTGCGCATTTGATCGATACTGGCATCAATACGCCACCACTCATTTTGCAAGCAACCGGCATGCCTAGACGCACTTTGCAAGATACCATCAAAGCGCTTGCAGAATTAGATATAGAGTGCACCGATGCAGGCGGCACCATAAATAGAAGTTATTCGATAACATCATGGGGCGCTATTAACAAAGAATGGATTAAAGGTAATTTACAGAAAATAAAGGACGTTTTAGAACTTTAGTGCGAAGAACAAATTTTGCGTAACTAATGAGCCTACAACTAATTAGTCAGAAAAACTGTGTTTTGACAGCTTCAGATTTCCGACTCTCAATCACTCGAAAAAACACTCAAATGTTCTTTTAACATGCGAAAAGAATCAAAAAAAACATGTAAGAAAATCTTTTATTTTAGGTTAGCACTATCACCAATCGATATTTCTTCCTTAGCAGACTACTTCCTTGTAGTCATATTAAAGTAGTTAAAACATTGCCCACAATCTGAACCAAACAATTAACACCATAGATTAAATAAGGATTATAAATTATCCCTAATTATCTAGAGGATCATAAGAAACAGCTGGAATATCTAACACACAACTTTGATCAACTATATGATTTGGGTTTTTAATAAAAGCACTAGCAAGTTCTTCAAAGCAAGCTTCATCAGCAAACAGTTGCCCGTGACCACCTCTAGGGTTTGTTGCACTCTGTGAATTAGTTAAGTTCTGAGCAACTAAATTGCCCCAAGCGACAGGCGTTTGCGTATCATTCGTACCATTTAGTATTAATACGGGTAAGTTGCTAGAAACAGCTTGTTTTTCAATATCATTAGCACCTGCAACATCCCACGCTTCACAAGATATATCATCAAATCCCATATGATACATGCCATTTATTGTTATTTGTGCTGCTTCTGACCAGCCTTCACTATTATCATTTAATACACTTTGACCAAGGAAATAATACTCTTCCGCGCACACTGTCGATAAGCCCATCGCATTATAAAAAATGTTTTCACTTCCACTCTCGGATTCATCCTCCTCTAAAATTAAAGCATAGCTGCTTATATCTGCATTAACCGCAGACAAATAATCAGTAATGGTTGGCTCGGCAGAAAAATTAATTAAGTTTTGAATAAAGACTCGACTCTCTTCAATCATGCCTGCATTATGCATACGTGCAAGAATACTTTCGACAGTATTATAGAACTCTATAGCCGAGCAATCGGTGCTATTATTACAGTTAATTAATATTTGATTGAGTGATTCATAGTTTGACCATGATGTGTCAGAAAGACCATTGACTTCTATTGGAAACACACCATCTAAAATAACACTTCGAATACCTTCGTTATTTTCACGTATGATTGTTGTCGCTAGACGCGTACCATAAGAAATACCGTATATATTCCATTCTGGAATCCCTAAAGATTTCCTTAATTGAATGAAATCCATTGCATTATGAATACTATTATAAGCATTCAAATTTGCACCTAAACCTTCAAGCCTAGCTTTACATGCTCTTAATTCATCTGGCGTGCCTGCTTCACCAGAATATTCTGTACAAAATAGTGCAGGTCTTGAATAACCAGTCCCTCGTTGATCAACAAGATAGACATCTCTTTCATCCAGAAATGTCGCACTTCTTGCAATTCGAGATATGCTAGCAATTGCGCTACCACCCGGACCGCCTTCAAGATAAACTACTGGATCGCTTTTTTTACTGCTAGAGGTTGATGCTAATTTAACAACTGCTATTTCAATATTTTTCTCTGACGCAGGCTCACCGTATATTGCATGAATTTCTGGTACGCTAAGAAAACCACAACTTGAACTAGGTGTTAACGAAGCCATTTGCTCTGTTGAAAGCATTTGTTCACAATCAATTGATCTATAGGACTTAGTGACTGTTTTAGAGGAATCGCTACAAGCGCTTAATGCACTGGTTGCAACTATTGCACATGCAATTAACTTTATGTGGTTTTTGTTCATACGTGGAATCCTTCGTTGGTAAATAATGAAAAAACATTCGTCAAACTGAACAAGCGCTGACTAGCTCCAATGAGCAATAGTACTAATGTAAGTAGCAATAAAATTAAATTGTTTCTGTTTTTTTAATTCATTACTGCTGAGTTGCCACCTATGGCAATTGAGTTCCTGCATTTGGCTTTAGTATGAATCTCATGGATGGAAGAAATTCAGAAAATGTCGAGAATACTTTCAATCTACACCCAATCAAATCGTTTAAATAAAAAGTATTGTGTTAAGTTACTATCAGTGGGTTCGTGTTTCAGCTTGAAAGCTAAGTACAAGTCAACATCTATTGCTAGCAGTTAGCATTCTGCCGAGAAAGAGCTTACTGATTTTGATTAAAAACTATGTTTTATTTTTCACTCGCATCAACTAAAATCATACAAAAAAAATAGCGCATATCCTTTACTAACTATACTTTTTAAATATTTTTACTTAAAAAGCATGGCTGCTTTATTAATTCTCCGACTAGCTCTAAAAATTACATCAACATTGAACGCCAAACAATGACATTTCACCATAAGCATAAAGTGGCATTTAATCACAAACATTGTATAGCTTCTGCAGCGATACTCCAAAAGTACGATTCACTTAATTCTTCAAGCGAAACGCTAGATTATAACAGCTAGAAGCCAGTGGTTTTAATTTTAAAATTAGAGAATAAAGCAGAAGGGCGTTAGAGGTATAAGTTTCTTGAGTATTTCAATATATTTAAAATTACGCAGAGTAAAAAACCATAACAGCTGACAAGAAATCACCATATGCTTGCCCTCTAACAGATATAAGCTGACTCTAACTACCGTATAGTGTATTGCACTTATCCTTTAACCTGTACATCCACAAAAAAACATACAGTAGTATAGATTGCTAAAAAGCTTAAGAGCAATCTGTCAAACAATGCATCCGACCAATGGAGTTTATTGATTGTTACATAGAAGCCCTCTCATTATCTGACAATAAAATGTCTAATAATATCCGTTAATTTAATGTATTTGTAATGTAGTAAAAATTAATTAATCGTTAACTCCTTCATTTGCACCCAAGGCACAATGCTTGAGCCGAAGTCGACCGTCTCGCCAGACACTTGATAGGTATGTATTAATAGATATCTATATTACCTGAAACCATCGTATCAGAAATGGAATATGCAGTTTATCTTAATCAGATCTTATCATAATGTTGAAGCTGAACAATTAATATTGCATCGCTAGATAACTTATAAACTATTCGATCGAGCAGCAGCTACCAATATCGCTACGATTAAAAATGAGGGTTTAACACTAAAATGACAAACAAACCTAGTAAAACAAAAACAAGCTATTACCGTAGGCTTCTTGTTGCTCATTTGATCGATACTGGTATCAATACGCCACCACTCATTTTAGAAACAACCGGAATGCCTAGGCGCACTTTGCAAGATACTATTAAAGCGCTTGCAGAATTAGATATAGAGTGCACCGATGCAGGCGGCACCATAAATAGAAGCTATTCGATAACGTCATGGGGCGCTATTAACAAGGGATGGATCAAAAACAACCTGCAGAAAATAAAGGATGTTTTAGAACTTTAGTGCAAAGGATAAAATATAGCAGGTGCTATTTTTTTCACTTCCTAGCTTCACTCTACCTTAAATTAACTAATTTCTAATTCCTTAACTACACTCAGAAGCGCTAAATACTAACAGAAGTTGATCATGAACATGTACCTAAGAACCTGCTTAGAATCTCTATGCTGTGAGATAATTACAATCAAAGTACTTATGTAGCAGCCTTTGATGTCCGAAAGACAGCCTTATCCCAGCGATGTAACCCGTGAAAAATTTGCCTTGATTTCTCCCATACTTG